>NZ_JBXKJL010000130.1:0-50828 GCF_056994735.1 Geomonas sp. | reverse complement strand
GCTCCCACCGTGATCCGGAGCGGATCGCCCCCGGCGGTCGATTCCACGACCTTTCCGTTTTTGAGAGTTGCTGTGAAGTGGACAAGGACGGTGCTTCCGAACTTGGCATGAGGCATGTTCCCCCCCTGTGCTCTTTAGGATAGGGGAAGTTTATCAGGCGCAGACGAATCCGCTAGGGAGGGGGTGGCGAAGATAGCGTAGACCGGACGGGTTTCCTTGGGCCAAGGTGGACACGGTCCGACTGGATCCCCGATAAAGTCATTCGGGGATGACGGGGAGCGCACCGGAAGTCATTCCCGCGGGTGTAAGCGGGAATCTAGTGTCAGCTTGCGAATGTAGTATCCTGTGGCAACGTTACTGTCATGGCCGTATCCGATCTCTCTTTGGACCCTTTCGTTTAACCATTTCTACTGTCTGGCGGTGCCGCTATGCCTGATCAAGCTGCAAATTCAGTCTCCTTTCAGGCACAGGAGATGAACCTGCGGGAGCACGTCAATAACCTCTCCGGGCTTAGACATGGCAGAGACAACTACGATGAGCTGGAGCGCAGGGCGAAATACGTGGAGGACGTCTTCCTCTCTCACGGGCTCCAGGTGAAAAACCAGTACTTCCAGTTCAAGCAGCGGAAATACCGCAACATCATCGCCTCCACCGAGGGTAGCCGCCCCGAGCTTCCGGCACTGCTGATCGGCGCCCACTACGACGGCAACCGCGACACTCCCGGCGCGGACGACAACGCCAGCGGGGTGGCGGCGCTGCTGGAAATAACCCGCCTCCTCCACGAAGAAAAGCCACTTCGGCGGCTGGAACTGGTGGCCTTCACCCTGGAGGAGCCGCAGGCCTTCACCCACATCATCAGGCGCGGGAGCAGGTTCTTTGCCCGGGAGGCACGCAGGCAAGGCGCGCACTATCAGGGTGCCGTCATCCTCGAGTGCATAGGCTTCACCGCAAAGAAGCAGCGCGGGGTTTTGCTGGCCAGGCTGGTCGGGATCCAAATGCCCAGGGAAGGGGATTTTCTGGCCGTGGTTGCCAATGGCCCGTCGAAGGCGTTGATGGACTCCTTCCTCGATGTGGCGCGACACAGGGTCCCTTCTCTGAAGACGGTGGGGTTTGCCGCGCCCGCCCAGGCTTACGTTGCACCGCAGCTACGCTTCAGTGATCATTCCTCGTTCTGGGAAAGGGATTACCCGGCGATCATGCTGAACGATACGGTGATGTTCCGGAATCCGAACTACCACAAGGAGGGTGATTTGCCAGATACGCTCGACTACCGATTCATGGCTGCAGTCGCGACGGCAGTCGCGGCGTTCTCGGTGAAATGTTGAACTCACGCCTTTGCACAGACAAAGGCAAATCCCCCCTGTCCCCCCTTTGACAAGGGGGGGACGTGAGGTCGCCATTGATAACGGGGAGTGCAGGACGATTGCTGATTCCCCGGGTCCGACAAAGTCCCCCCGCCAGTCTCCAACTCCCTTCACTTGTAGACGAAACGCCCGGCTCTCCCCCCGTGCACGGAGGGGGGCCTGCCTGCCTCGCTTTGGCGCTCCCGGCCCGAGAATGTTCCCCCTCCCCGCCAGAGTTCCTGTGAAAAAACGGACCTTGCCGACCACCTTCCAACAGTCAACTTTCCCGCTCAAAGCCCTTTCCGGTTGACAATCTTCCAATATGGCGCAAAAATGCGCCCTTTGCTAATCACCTTTTGCGCGACCTGCGTCCTCTGCCAGTCACCGGCATGGGGGTAGGTCAGTTGAGGTCTACAATGTCCATTGAGGAGCAGCAAAGGAAACTGTTGCAAGGAAACGAGGCCCTGGCACGGGGGCTGGTCGAGAGCGGCTGCGTCGTCGCGGCTTCCTATCCCGGCACTCCCGCCTCGGAAATCCTGACCGCAGTCCAGAAGTGGCAGCAGCACGAAGGCGTGGATATGCACGTCGAGTGGGCGGTCAACGAAAAGGTCGCCCTGGAAATCGCCTACACCGCCAGCCAGACGGGGTTGAGGGCGGCTACCGCCATGAAGCAGGTCGGGCTCAACGTGGCCAGCGACCCGCTGATGAGCGCGGCTTACCTTGGCGTGGTCGGCGGCTTCGTGGTGGTCAGCGCCGACGATCCCGGCCCGCACTCTTCCCAGACGGAGCAGGACAGCAGGCTGATGGCCATGCTGGCCAAGATCCCGGTGCTGGATCCCGATTCCCCGGAACAGGCCCGCGAACTGGCCGGCACCGCCTTCGAGCTTTCGGAAAAATTCTCCATACCGGTCATGCTGCGCCCCACCACGCGTGTCTGCCACGCCTGCCAGGATATCGCCCTCTTGCCGGTTCAACGCCTGGAAAGACCGGCGGCATTCGAGAAAAATCCCTCACGCTGGGCCGCCACCCCGAAGTTCCGTTACCAGCTCCACCTGGAGTTGAACCAGAAGCTGGTCGGCATCGCGGCTCATCAGCCGACCGCTCCGCGCTGCCTCAACCCGGAGGTGAAAAGCCGCAAGGCTGTCGTCGCCTCGGGTCCGGCTGCCAGCTACGTAAAGGAGGTGCTGGGGGATCTGGGCCTTTGGGGGGAAATCTCCTTCCACCAGGTGATCCAGCCTTACCCGCTCCACACCGCCTTTGCCGAGTCGATCCTCGAGGATTTCGACGAGATACTGGTTCTCGAGGAGACCATGGGCGTCATCGAGATGCAGCTCAGGGACCGCTACAAGGTGAAGGGCAAGCTTTCCGGCGCCGTCCCGGAGGCGGGTGAACTGCTGCCGGAGATAGTCGAGCGCATTGTTGCCGACTTCGCGGGACTCCCTCCCCTGGCGGAGACCCCCGCCCCGGCATCCGGCGGAAGACGCCCCACGCTCTGTCCGGGTTGCCCGCACAGGGCGAGTTTCTATGCCATCAAGAAGGCTGCTCCCAAAGGGATCTATCCGAGCGATATCGGCTGCTACACCCTGGGGGTCAACCTCGGCGGCGTCGATACCGTCCTCTGCATGGGGGCCTCCATCAGCCAGGCCGCCGGCTTCTATCAGTCGTACCGCGTCACCGGACAAAAGCGTGACATCATCGCCACCGTGGGGGACTCGACCTTCTTCCATGCCGGCATTCCGCCGCTCATCGACGCGGTGGCGCAGGGGGCAAGGTTCGTCCTGGTGATCCTCGACAATGTCACCACCGCCATGACGGGGAATCAGCCTACACCGGCCCACGGGACGCCGGCCGGACGGGCGGTCGACATCGCCGGCATCGTCAAGGGGTGCGGCGTCGGCTTCGTCAAGACCGCCGACCCGCTGGACCTCCCGGGCTTCACCGCGCTGCTCAAGGAGGCGGTCTCCTTCTCCGACGAGCATGGTGTCGCGGTCGTTATCGCCAAGAGTCCCTGCCTGGTGGACCGCGCGGCTCCGCGGCAGAAGCGCCGGCAGCCGAAGGTGGCGGAGAGCTGCATCGGATGCCGGATCTGCACCGACCGATTCGAGTGCCCTGCGCTGATATTCCACCCGGAGACAAAAAAGGTCACGGTCGATCCCATGATCTGCAGCGGCTGCGGGGTCTGCCTCGACGTCTGCCCGACCAAAGCCGTTCGACTGGAGGAGAGGGCATGAAGCAACAGTTGATCATAAGCGGGGTCGGCGGCCAGGGGATACTCTTCATCACCAGGCTCCTGGCCGAGACAGCCATCGCCAAAGGCCTTCCCGTCCTGACCAGCGAAACTCACGGCATGGCGCAACGGGGCGGCATCGTGGTCTCGCACCTCAAGGTCGGCGGCTTCGCCAGTCCCCTGGTGCGGCCGACGCAGGCGGACATCCTCGTGGCGCTGAAGCCCGAGACCGTGGCGTTGCACCTCCACTTCCTAAAGGGGAGCGGCTTCATCGCCACCAATGCCCGGGAAGCCTTGCCGGAAGCGGCGGCGTATCCGACCGCATCGATCGATGCCGATACCCTGGCCCTTTCCCTGGGCGACCCGCAGGCGGTCAACCTGATCGTCCTGGGACGGGCCCTTCGCGAACCGGGGCGTCTCTTCTGCACTCCTGAGGAGGTCGAACAGGTCATCCGCCAGAGGATGGCGGGGAAAGAAAAACAACTGGCGCGTGCGCTTGCTGCATTCCAGGCGGGCCTTGGCCAGAGCAAGGAGGCCGATAGCGGATGCTGAAAAGATTTCCCTCGAAAGTCACCTCACCCGCCGAGCTCGCCGCACATCAACTGGCAGGTCTCAAGTGGACCGTGCGGCACGCCTTCGAGAACTCCCCCTTCTATCGTGAAAGGATCATGGCAGCGGGGATAACTCCGGACGGCATAACCTCTCTCGATGACCTGGAGAAACTCCCGTTTCTCACCGCACAGGACCTTTCCGACGGCTATCCCTTCGCCCTGCGCTCCGCCCCCTTCGCCGACCTGGTCAGGATCCATGCCTCCTCGGGAACCACCGGAAAGAGGAAGGTGCTCTGCTACACCCAGAAGGACGTCGAGGACTGGCAGCACATGTTCGCCCGCTGCTACGAGCTCGCCGGGCTGACCCGCGAGGACAGGGTCCAGATCGCCGTGGGCTACGGCCTGTGGACCGCCGGCGCGGGATTCCAGCAGGCCTGCGAGAAATTCGGCGCCCTGGCCATCCCTGTCGGTCCCGGCAACCTCGAACTGCAGACCAGCCTGATGATCGACCTGCAGACCACCGTCTTCTGCTGCACGGCCTCGATGGGGCTGCTTTTGGCCGAAGCGGTGCAGAGCAAGGGGCTGCGTGACAAGCTGAACCTCAAGAAGATCATCCTCGGCGCCGAGCGGAGCAGCACCGCGATGCTGGAAACGATGAGAGAGTGCCTCGGGGTAAAGGACATCTACGACATCACCGGCCTCACCGAGCTCTACGGGCCCGGGACCGGGCTTTCCTGCGGTCACGGGAGCGCCATTCATTACTGGGCCGATCACTACATCCTCGAGATCCTCGATCCCATCACCCTTCAGCCTGTCGCGCCTGGCGAGGTGGGCGAGATGGTCTACACGACGCTCTGCAAGGAAGGTGCGCCGCTCATCAGGTACAGGTCGCGCGACCTGACCCGGCTGATCGAAGGACCCTGCTCCTGCGGCTGCTCGCTCCCCCGCCACGACCGGATCCTCGGGCGCTCCGACGATGTGGTCATCTTCCGCGGCGTCAACATCTATCCCGGCCAGATCGACGAGGTCCTGAACGGGATACCGGGGATCGGAAGCGAGTACCAGGTCCACCTGGGGCACAAGGCCGACGGGCGGGACTTCATGCTGGTCCGGGTGGAGCGCGCCAGTATCGACGCAGGGCTGGCCGAGGACCAGGTGCGGAAGTGGATCACCTCCGGCATCAAGCACACCCTGCTGGTGTCGTGCGAGGTCGAACTGGTCGACTACGGCAGCATGCCGCGCTCCGAGAAGAAAACCAAGAGGATCTTCGACGGGAGAAAGTTCGAGTAGATCCCCCTTCGGTCCCTCCTCCGTCACCTTCCACCACCATGCCCGTCTTCCCCCTGCACTTTCGCTCGGGGGGGCGGGCGTTTTCTTTTCCAAGGGGCCCCATTGCAGCCAGGGCGGAGGGTGTAAAAAAATTCACAGTACCGTTTTTTTACACTTCGGTATAAGTCGTTGACATCACGACTTTTAGCTACGGCGGCCGCTTGCGTCGCCAAAAAATTCACAGCCCCGTTACCTTCACACCGCGGTTGGCTGGCTGGTAACTCCCTGATATTACGTTCCCGGATGTTTCCCCACTTTGGCACGATGCTTGGATATAGAGACGGGTGTTCAGGGTTCACCAGCATGTCGAGGGGGAAATAACATGAACGAATATAATATGATCAACCGTTGCCTCGGCACCTTGAAGGATTCCAGGATCGATGTCCTGACCAAGCTCAGAATGGAGAGCCTCCTGATAGGGCTGAAGATGCTTTTGCTGATGGACGATGAGCAGGAGCGGATGGCTGATCTGGAAGAACTCCTTGCCCAGATCAAGGAAGTCTGCAAGTGCGGGTCTCCCGATGGTGTCAAAGCCGTGGTGGACCACGTAAGGGAGCTGCAGAGTTCAATGACCGACTGCCTGAAGGCGAGCTGCTGATAAAAGACCTATTTCGTTTCCTGGCAGAACCAAACCGGCGCTTCCCCGTGCCGGTTTTTCTTATCCTCTCCCGGTAGCATTCCACTTAGACCCACATTCTCTCCCTCCCACAACCGCCATGGATAGCCTTCCGCAATAGAAACCCCGGTGAAAAAGTTTCTTCACGGATTGCAATTGAAACGAGTTTCGGTATCGTGAATCATCTGCTGAGCCTCGTTTCCCTACCGAGACGGCATTGCACTTTGTGCGATTGAATGAGGACTTGTAGCGGGGCTCGAGAACCGGTCTTCCGCTTCCTTGGGGAGGGGAAGACCGCAGAAGTGGAATCGGACCTTCTCCGAGAACGCTTTCAGCAAAGGACACACGACGTTGATGGCAAGGAGAAAATTAGAGTATCCGGTAAGGCACCCTCGTCAGGATTTCTGTCCAGGTTGGTAAAGGGTCAATAGCGACATCCTGTCCTGTTCGACCGGCAACCTGACACAAAACCAGGTACAGGATGTGGCTATGGAACCTCGCACTCGACGCTCCAGCGCGCTGCTGCCCTATCTGCAACGCCCTCCCGCAGGTGCAGCACTCAAATTGACCACCACTTCAGGGGCTTACACCCGTCGCGACAACGCCCATCCCTCCCGTCTTCTTCACGATTCCCGATCCCTTTCCCCCTCATCGAGACTCGCTTCGTTTCCGATGCCGGCTCTGCTCTGGATCACACCACCTACGCTGGCGGCACCGGCCCTCAACCCTCCCCCTCATGCACAGGGCGAGGGGATAAGGACGACGATCGCATACCCGGAGGAAGTGTAATGTCCGGAACGACAAGACTTTCCGTAATCGCCGCCTTGTCCTTTTTGTGCTGTTCGTGCTCCTCGTCTGCGAAGAAGCCAGTCGATCTGCAGCGACCGGCGGAAGTACCCGGAGCGCCTCAAGTCGGGAGGGGGGCAATCACCCTGCTGATCAAGGCGGACCCGCAGCTGAATCGCTATAACAGGAGCGCCCACACCCTCTTCGTATGCCTCTACCAGCTCAAGGACCCGATGACCTTCAGCCAACTGGCCAAGGAGCGGGAAGGGCTATCCCGCCTGATGGAGTGCGACCGCTTCGACGGCAGCATGGTGAATGCCAAGCATCTCGTGGTGCAGCCTGGGCAGGAGGTGAAGGACGTGCACGAGCATGCCGAAGGCGCCCGCTATCTCGGCATTGCTGCCGGCTACTTCGGCACCGGAAAGGAGAGGATGATCGAGCTCTTGCCCCTGTCGAGCGGTCACGGCGACACCGAGAGCACGGTGAGCCTGGAACTCGGCGCCCACCAAATACAGAGCGCAAAGGTGAAATGATGGACGTCGAGAGATCGATCTTCTGGCACCAGGGGCTCTTCCTGCAGCCGCAGCATTTTCAGCTGGCGGACCGCTGCGTCCAATCCCTGCTCATCCCCTACCAGCGCTACCTGGCGCCGCACTTCTGGGGCATCTACGAGATGTCGATCGAGGCTGCCGCCCTGGGCACGGGCTCATTCCATATCTCCAAGGGGACCTTCCTCTTTCCCGACGGCGCCCACGTGGCCTTCCCCGGCGCCGCACTTCTGGAATCCCGTTCCTTCGAGGAGGGATGGGTCGCCGGCGGAAAGCCCCTCACCGTCTACCTGGGGCTTAAGAAGTGGAGCGACTCCTCGGAAAACGTCACTCACCTCGAGACCCTCGACACCCTCTCCAAGGTCACCACCCGCTTTGCGGTTCCCTCCGACGGCGATTCCTATCCTGACCTGCACGCAGGGGGGCCGAAGGGGGAGGTGAAGCGGCTCGATTTCGTGCTGAAGATCTTGTGGGAGAACGAGATCGAGGAGATGGGGGATTACCAGCTGATCCCGGTGGCCCAGCTGGAGAGGACGCGGGAAGGTATCGGGGTTTCCAGCAAATTCATACCTCCCTGCCTGACCGTGGCCAGTTCCCCCGCGCTCCTCGAGACTGTCAGGGAGATCCGGGATCAACTTGCTTCGCGCAGCCGGCAGCTGGAAGGCTGCAAGCGCCAAAGGGGGATACAGAGCGCGGAGTTCGGTTCCCGCGACCTCGTCTACCTCCTTGCACTGCGCACGCTGAATCGCTACGTCCCGCAGCTTTTCCATTTCCTCGAGGCTGGCGAGGTTCATCCCTGGCTCCTCTACGGGGTGCTGAGGCAGCTGATCGGAGAGCTCTCCAGCTTCTCGGAGACGATCACGGTCCTGGGCGAATCGGCAGCGGAAGGAACCGCTCTGATCCCGGAGTACGACCACCGGAACCTCGGGGCCTGCTTCGAGCCGGCCCACCAGCTGATCCTGAGGCTCCTGGACGAGATCACCGCAGGGCCGGAATACGTTCTCCCGCTGGCCTACGATGGGACCTACTTCGCCGCGGAGATGAAGCCCGCGCAGTTCGAAAGCCGCAACAGGTACTTTCTGGTGCTGAAGACCGAGGATGACCCGAAGCTGGTGCTGCAGTCACTTCCTACGGCCAAGTTGGCGTCGCGCGACAGGCTTCCCCTCTTGATCGCCCGGGCGCTCCCCGGCATTCCCCTGGAGCACCTGACAAATCCTCCCCAGGAGCTGCCCCGCCGCGGGTCCTCCTTCTATTTCGCCATCGATAGCCGGTGCGACCTTTGGGACTTCGTCCAAACGGGGAACAATATCGCCCTCTACTGGGATGACGCCCCGGACGATCTGGAGGCCGCACTGATGATCGCGGAAAGGTCGTAGGCCTTGCACCCGTAAGGAGTGTTCATGCACCTCACCGATTGTTTCATGCCGGTTCTAGCCTGTGTGGTTGCCTTCCGCGATGCGTCGCAGGCCGACCGGCCGCAGTACGGGCAGATGAGGGGCGAGGTCCAGCGCCTCCTCTCGCAGGCGGAAAAGGTGTCCCGAAACGGCGGGATCGATCCCGCGGAGTTCGATGAGGCCCGCTTCGTCGTTTGCGCTTTCGCCGATGAGGTCATGCTCGCCTCCGACTGGAGCGACCGCCATCTGTGGCAGCGGGAACAGCTGCAGCGGGTCTATTACCACACCACTGGGGCCGGAGTTGAGGTCTTCGACCGGCTAAATAACCTCGGCATCGAACGGCGCGACCTCCGGGAGGTGTACTCCCTCTGCCTGGCGCTCGGTTTCAAGGGGCGCTTCATCAACCCTGCGGACGAGTTCCTGCTGGATCAGCTGAAAACTTCGAACCTGAAGACGGTCATGGGGTCTTCGGGTGGCACCCCTGGTTTGGAAGGAGTGGTGCTTTTCCCGGAGGCTTTATCTCCGCAGCCGGTTGAGACGAAGCCACACAGCGGGGGCTTTCGCTTCACCGCGGTGACAATGATTGTGCTGGCGGCTCCCGTCGTCCTCTTCGCGGCACTTTATCTCATCTACACCTTTGCCCTCGGCGGAATGGCCGGGAGACTCTCCCAGCAGGGGGGACCTTGAAAGAGATCCTGCTCAACTGCGTCAGATACTCGCTCATCGGTGTCGCCGCCATCCTCGTTGTACTCCTTACTTTCGGCTATGTGCTGATGATGAGATGGCCGTCGTGGGTGGCTGTCTGCGTGTTGCTGGTCCTGGCGTGCCTCGTGCTGGGAGCGCTCTTCGCCAAGAAGGTGATGGTCAGGAAGAAGGACCAGGAGCCCGTGCAGGAGGTGGTCGAGCAGGGCCAGGCCCGGTTCCAGAAGTCCAGCCCCCAGCAGGCCCATTTGCAGGAGTTGCAGCATGCCTGGCGGGAGGCGATGGCGATCCTCAGGCATTGCCACCTGAAGAAGCAAGGTAACCCTCTCTACGTTTTGCCGTGGTACCTGGTGCTCGGTGCAAGCGGCTCCGGCAAGACCACGGCGATCAAGGGCTCCGGGCTCTCATCCCCCTTCGCCGAGAGCACCCCCACCGGCGGGGGCACCCCGACACTCAACTGCGACTGGTGGTTCTTCGACCACGCCGTCCTCCTCGATACCGCCGGCAGGTACACGATGCCAGCCTCGGAGCCTGACAACGAGGAGTGGCATAAATTCTTGTCCCTGCTGGTGAAATCCCGGAAGAGAGCGCCGATCGACGGCCTGATTGTCACGGTGGCGGCAGACAGGCTCGTGACCACTTCACATGGGGAGCTGGAAAAGGACGGTCTGCAGGTAAGGCGCCGGATGGACGAGCTGATGCATGTCCTGGGAACAAAGTTCCCGGTCTATACCCTGGTCACCAAGTGCGACCTGATCCCGGGAATGACCGAGTTTGCCGGGCGCCTTCCAGAAACGGTCGTGGAGCAGGCCGTGGGGGTGGTAAACGAGGGGGTGTCGACCGACCTGGACGGATATCTGAAGCGTTTTGGCTCTCTCCTCTCGGACCGTCTGAAGCGCCTCAGGCTCCTCCTGCTGAATGAACCGGACGCGCCTCCGGCCGGGGCTCCTTTCCTCCTCTTCCCGGACGAGCTGGACCATCTGCGAGCTCACCTGGAGATCTACCTTAAGGCCGCGTTCCATGACAACCCCTATCAGGACACGCCTCTCCTCAGGGGGATCTATCTATCCAGCGGGCGGCAGGAAGGGGCCTTGTCGAACGCTTCGGGGGCGGAGCAGGGGCCGGTCGGCAAGCACGAGGTTGGCACCGGGACGAGCCGGGGGCTTTATCTGCATGACTTTTTCGACAAGGTGCTCCCCCGCGACCGGTGGCTCGCGGCCCCGACTTCCCGGAGCATGTTGTGGAGAGGCGTGACGCGGAACGTTGGCTTAGCGTCGTGGGGGGTGGCCGGACTCGGGCTCTGCGGGCTGCTGACCCTGTCTTTCCTGAAAAATGCGGCGACGATTCGGGAGGCGTCGGCTGTGATCGATCAGACCCCGGAGCTTAACCGCGACTTCCCGACCGACCTTGCCTCCCTGGACCGCTTCCAAGAGATGATCGCGGCCGTGGAGCGGAAAAATCGCGACTGGTGGACCCCGCGATTCGGGCTCAAGGAAAGCCTGAAGGTGGAGGCCGCGCTGAAAGGGCGGTACTGCAGGCTGTTCCGGGACCGCTTCCTCCTCTCCCTTGATCGCAGCATGAGTGAGGCGATCGCCTCCTTCTCCCTGAGCACTCCCGACGACCTCTCCGGCAGCTATGTCATCCACCTGAGCCGCCGCATGAATCTTCTGCAGGCCCGGCTGGCTGGGGCGGGGCTCGATCAGCTCAAAGCGAAACCCCTTCCTTCCTACCCGGTTGCGCAGCTTCAGCAGGGGGACGAGCCGGGAGCGACAGGCAAGCTGGGGGACCTGTACCTGCACTACCTGGTCTGGCGCTCCGGCAAGCCCGAACTGGAGAAGGAGGTGCAGGCGATGCACTCCCTGCTGAAACAGCTCTCTCTGGTAAAGGGGGCGAACCTGGCCTGGCTCCTCGACTTCGTCAACGCGCCGGAGGGCGCTTCAGCCCGGACGCAGGCGCCCGGTGCCGCCATCACCCTCGCGTCGTTCTGGGGGGGCTCCCGCAACCTCGCTTCCGAGCCGGTGATAGCGCCGGCCTTTACCAGAAAGGGGAGGGAGCGGGTGACCGCATTGGTGAACGAGCTGGCTGCGGCCTATCCAGGGCCCGGCATGGAAAGGGAGAGAATCCGCTTTGAGAAGTGGTACCGGAGTTCGTGCTTTGCGGCTTGGCAGCGGTTCGCGGACCTCTTTCCGAAAGGACAGGAACGGCTGGTGGGGGCCAAGGAGTGGCAGAGAGTCGCCGAGATCATGGGGAGCGAGCAGGGGCCGTATCTTGGCTTCATGAAGAGGGCGGTGGCCGAGCTGGAGGCCTTCGGGATCTCTGATGGGGTCCCCCCCTGGATCGCCCAGCTCTACCGGTACCAGGCGCTGAAGAATGCTCCTCCGGCGGCAGGCGCCACGGCAGCCGCGATCCCGGGGAGGACGCTTCCCGAAAAGCCCGGACGCCTGCCGGGCCGGGAGGGGGCTGCGCTGGCGAGCCTGGAGCCACAGGCGTCCGCGGCCAGGACGGTGCAGGAGTACCTGGGCGCCCTGGCCCAGGTAGCGCCGGTGGCGAAGTCCAGAAACCTGGCATACCAGATGGCGCAGCAGGTCTTCAGCGAGGATGCCGCACTGAGCAAGTCCCCCCTTTACCTGGCTGCGGATGCGGCCCAGAGGCTCAACTCCGCGCTGACCCCAGGCCGGGGAGACGATACCTTCGCCCGCCTGATCTCCAGCCCCATCACCTTCTACGGAACCTACGTCAGGATGGAGACCGCCTGCTCCCTGCAGCGGCAGTGGGAGGAGAAGGTCCTCAAGGAGGTGCAGGGCGCCGGCGATCCGCAGACCCTCCAGTACCTCCTTGGGAAGGAGGGGCCGGTGTGGAAGTTCGTCAGCGCCTCGGCCGACCCCTTCATGGGGTGGACCCCCGGTCGCGGCTATTACTCGAAGAGCGCGCTGGGAGGATCGATCCCCTTCCAGGCAGGGTTCTATGCCTTTCTCGCCAAAGGGGCCAAGGCCAAGGTCGCCCAGGCAGCAGCTGACGCGGCGCCGAGGCAGAACTACAACCTCACCCTAAAGGGGCTTCCCACTGACGCCAATGTCGAGGCGAAGATAAAGCCGCAGCGCACGCGCCTTGAGCTGCAATGTCCCGCCGGTCCGCAGACCATGGAAAATCTGAACTACCCCGTCACCAGGACCTTCGTTTGGTCGCCGGAATGCGGAGAGGTTATTTTCCGGATGGAGGTGGGAGACCTCCTGCTCAGCAAGAGGTACCGCGGGCTACCGGACTTCCTGCATGACTTCCCGGGGGGGCGGCACACCTTCGGTCCGCGGGACTTCCCTCGGGAAAAGGACGCCTTGGGCAGGATGGGTATCAGCTTCATCAGGCCGGTCTACCAGATCTTCGGCGGGGAGGGTATCGCCTCAGCCGGCGCGGCGGCAGGGAAGGGCCTACCGGCACAGGTGCCTGCCAAGATCACGGAATGCTGGGATTAAGGACATTCGCGGCCCGCGGGCCTTTGCGCCTGAAACGCTGCCGGAATTGCCCGCGGTGATTTCATGAGTTAAAGGAGTTGCCAATGAGAACCGCAATCGACATGGCAGCCATCCTCTCACCGATCTCGGACGACAACCCCGAAGGGGTCGATATCCGCTACTCAGCTATCTACGACGAGATCAGGGAGGCGCGCCGTTCGGAGGACGCCATCCCGGACGGGGAATGGCAGCGGGAGGGGAAAAGCCCGGAGTGGGAGCGGGTGATAACGCTGTCGCTTGACTCTCTGGCTGAAAAATCGAAGGACCTGCTGGTGGCGACCTGGCTGACCGAGGCGCTGACCCACAGGGACGGCTTCGAGGGGATCGGGACCGGAATGTCCATCCTGGGAGGGCTCCTCGACAAATTCTGGGAGACGGTCCACCCGCACCTGGACGGGGACGACTATGATTACCGCGCCGCCCCCTTTGAATTCCTCAATGACAGGATCTCGGCCACGGTGAGGCAGATCCCGCTAACCGATCCGAGGACGACCGCCGGTTTCTCATACCTCCAATGGCAGGAGTCGAGCGAGGTCGCGAACGCGAGGGGGGAGGTAAGGGAGCATCTCCTCTCCGACGGGAAGCTTACCCCGGAGGAATTCGACAGTGCGGTCGCCAACTCTTCCCCCTCTTTCTATCGCTCGCTAGCCGGCGCCCTCTCCGCGGCGGTGGCCAGGTTTGCCGTACTCGAGACTCTCGTCGATCAGAAATTCGGACCGCACGCGCCGAGCCTTTCGATGGTGGGAAAGGCCCTCGAGGAATGCCAACGCCTGGTGATGAAGATCGCCGTGGAAAAGAAGGGGCTGAGCGATGCCTTCGACGAGGTGGCAGAGGAGAGCGGAGGGGGCGAGGGGGGCGAAGTCGTGGCCGCCGATAGTCCGGGTAAAGCTGAGACAGGAGAATGCCTTGTCAGTGGGAGTTTATTCTCGGGCGGGGACGCGCCAGACGAGAGTCCGGTAGCCGGCGCTTCCGGCGGGGCGCAGGAGACGCAGCTCTGGAACGAGGCGTTCTCCATCATGCAGAGCCGGGGCTTCAAGCCGGCCCTGGACCTGCTCCTGTCGGTGGCGAGCAGCCAGTCCTCCGAGCGCGGTCGCTGTCGGTACCGTTTCCTGGTGGCGAAGCTCTGCCTGAAGGCGGGGAGGCCGGAACTGGCGCGCCCCATCGTCGAGCAGTTGCACACCACGATCACCGAACTGCAGCTCGAGAAGTGGGAATGTCCCTTCTGGATCGCGGAGATCTGCGAGGCCCTCTACCAGTGCCTGATCTCGGGGGAAGACAGTGACGAAGAGGCCTCTCGGGCCAGGGAACTCTTCAGGAAGATCTGCACCATGGACGTGACCAGGGCTTTGGATTCGGCGAAATAAACCGGCGAGGAGGAGATCATGACGGGGAAAGAGAGCCTGCAGCACAAGATAGACAGGGTGAGGGCGCCACGGGTGCAGATCACCTATGATGTGGAGATCGGCGGGGCCGTCGAGACCAGGGAGATTCCCTTCGTTGTCGGGGTGCTGGCCGACCTCTCCGGGAAGCCGGACGAGCCGCTGCCGAAGATGAAGGAGCGCAAGTTCGTGGAGATCGATCGCGACAATTTCGACACCGTCCTGTCGGCGATGAAGCCGCGGCTGGCGCTGACGGTAGACAACAAACTCGCCGGCGACGGTTCGAAGCTTGCGGTGGAGCTTCGGTTCCGGTCGCTGCACGACTTCCACCCCGAGCAGGTGGTCCGCCAGGTCGAGCCGTTACGGAAGCTGGTCGAGGCCCGTCAGCGGCTTTCGGACCTCCTGAACATGCTGGACGGAAATGACAGGCTCGACGAGCTGTTGCTGGCGGCTGTCTCCAGTACCGAGGCCTTGGAAAAAATCGGCAAGGAGGCCGGCGTGGAACTTCCGGCCGGAACCGAATAGGGAGGAGGAACACATGGCAGAGCTTGAACGGGAAGGGCGGAACTCCGCAGAAAAGACCGGGGGCGTGCAGGGCTCCCTCCTCGACCGGATCATCCAGGAAGGGCGCCTGGCCCGGGACGAGACCCAGAAGGGGTGGGCCCGGGACATGCTCGGAGAATTCGTGAAGCAGGTGATGGAGGGGAAGGTGGCGGTCTCCGACGACATCGAGCTGGTGGTCAACGCCCGGATCGCCGAGATAGACCGGCTGATCTCCCGGCAGCTGAACGAGATCCTGCACCATGAGGAGTTCCAGAAACTGGAGGCATCCTGGCGCGGGCTGAGCTACCTCGTGCAGCAGAGCGAGAGCGGCGAAACACTGAAGATACGGGTGATGAATGTCTCCAGGAAGGACCTCCTGAAGGATATGGAGAACGCCGCCGAGTTCGACCAGTCAACTCTTTTCAAGAAGATCTACGAGGACGAGTTCGGCATGTTCGGCGGCGCCGCCTACGGCGCGCTGATCGGCGACTATGAGTTCGGAAGCAACCCGCAGGATCTGGTCCTCTTGCAAAAAGTCTCCGAGGTGGCCGCGGCGGCCCATGCGCCCTTCATCTCGGCCGCCTCGCCCATGATGTTCAATCTGGACTCCTTTACCGAACTGGGCGGGCCGAGAGACCTTTCCAGGATCTTTCACAGCGTGGAGTGCGCGAAGTGGAAGTCGTTCAGGGATTCCGAGGACTCCCGATACGTGGCGCTGGTCCTGCCGCACATCCTCATGCGGCTCCCCTATGGCAAGCTCAATGAGCCAGTCGAGTCCTTCGACTTCGAGGAGGACGTCGACGGCACGAACCATCACAAGTACCTCTGGGGGAATGCCGCCTACGCCATGGGGACGAGGCTCACCGATTCCTTCGCCAAATATCACTGGTGCGCCGCCATCCGTGGTGTGGAGGGGGGCGGTCTGGTGCAGGGACTGCCGGTGCATTCCTTCAGGACTGACGAAGGAGACGTTGCGCACAAATGTCCAGCCGAGATCGCCATCACGGACCGGCGCGAGAAGGAACTGGCAGATCTCGGCTTTATCCCCCTGGTGCACTGCAAGAACACCGACTTCGCCGCCTTCTTCAGCACCCAGAGTGCCAATAAGCCCAGGACCTACGACTCCGACGCCGCCAACGCAAATGCCAAGCTCTCTTCGCAGTTGCAGTACATCATGGCGGTGTCACGTTTCGCCCATTACCTGAAGGCGATGATGAGGGACAAGATCGGCAGCTTCATGACCAGGAAGAATGCCGAGGATTACCTGAACCGCTGGATCGCGAAGTTCGTCCTTCTTGATGACAATGCCGGGCAGGAGATGAAGGCCCAGTTCCCGCTGAGCGAGGCCAGGGTGGACGTGACGGAGATTCCCGGGAAGCCTGGGGCCTACCGCGCCATCGCCTATCTCAAACCCCATTACCAGCTCGACGAGCTGACCGTTTCGCTGAGACTGGTGGCGAACCTGCCGGCCCCGGCGGCGTAGCGTGCTGGGGGCTAGAGGCTAGGGGCTGGGGACTAGGGGCTAGGGGCTAGGGACCCAATGCGCCGAAGCCGTTCGTGCTGAGCCTGTCGAAGCACGTGCCGCGGTTCGCGGTCGGGAGACCGCCATTGAAACGGATGCTGCTTCGCGGGGGGAGGGCGGTCCCCCCAATAGTTGAAAAAGGGGCAACGAGCACAAAAGGAGGAAACCATGGCTGTAGATATGTTTCTCAAGGTCGACGGAATCAAGGGAGAATCTCACGATGACTCCCACAAGGACGAGATCGACATCCTGGCCTGGAGCTGGGGGGCCTCGCAGTCCGGGAGCGCGCACACCGGCGGAGGGGGCGGGTCCGGCAAGGTCAACGTGCAGGACATCAGTGTCACCAAGTACATCGACAAGTCGAGTCCCCTCTTGATGAAGGCCTGTTGCAACGGGCAGCACATCAAGGAGATCAACCTGGTGGTCCGCAAGGCCGGGGAGAAACCGCTTGAATACCTGAAACTGAAGCTGAATGACTGCCTGGTCTCCTCGGTCTCCACCGGCGGGGCCGGGGGCCAGGACCGCCTCACCGAAAACGTGGGGCTGAATTTCGCCAAGTTCCAGGTCACCTACACCGCCCAAGACGCCAAGGGTGCCGCGGCGGGCGAGGTCCCTTTCGCCTTTGACATCAAGTCCAACAAGGTCCTCTAGGAGCTGGATGATGCATGCCTCGATACTGGACAGGCTCATCGACGACGATCCGGACGCCTCGCGTGAGTCTGCCCGGTACCCCCGCCTGAGCTACAGTGACGCGAGATCCGCCGTCGCGCAGGATCTGGAAAACCTGCTCAATACGAAATATTTCGGGCCGGAAGTTCCCGATTCGTGCCAGGAGGTAGGGCGGTCCGTCTACGGTTACGGGCTTAGGGACTTCAGCTCGCAAAGTCCGGCAAGCCCTGCGGTCCGCGCCGAGCTTCGCCTGGAGATCGAGCGGGCCGTGCGGCTCTTCGAACCCAGACTTTCGAATGTGACGGTAAAGGTGGAGGAGCCGGACCAGAAGGAATGCCGCCTGCGATTCAGAATTACCGCCCTTCTACAAATGGACCGGGGCACCGAGCCGGTCAGCTTCGACACCTTCTTCGACATCAACAGGGGTGACTACGAAGTCCCACAGTAGCCCCCCCTTTTTTTTCACAATGGTCAGACAGGTCGGACAGGTCGGACAGGTCGGAGAAAGCCATGAGCGACGACTTACTCCATTACTACCAGCGGGAACTGAACTTCATCCGCGAGATGGGGGCGGAGTTCGCGCGCAGGTACCCGAAGATCGCCGCAAGGCTCCAACTGGCGCCGGACAAGTGCGAGGACCCGCACACCGAGCGGCTGATCGAGGCTTTCTCCCTCTTGACCGGCCGCCTCCACAAGAGGATCGAGGACCATTTCCCCGAGATCACCGAAGCCCTCTTCCAGGTGCTCTACCCGCATTACGTGGCACCCGTACCGTCAATGGCGGTGGCCTCATTCGAGCCACTCACGCAGGCCGTACCGCCGACCGGTTATCTGATAGACAAGAACACGGTGCTCTACTCGAAGCCGGTTGAAGGGACCCCCTGCCAGTTCACCACCGGCTATCCCGTCACACTTTGGCCGATCGAGGTGGCGTCGGCGGTGCTCAGCCCGCCCCAAAAGCCGGCCCGCAATGCCCAGCAGGCCCTGAACATCCGCCTGCAGGCCGCCGACAACGTCGACTTCGGAGAGCTTTCGCTAAAGGAGCTCCGCTTCTTCCTCAACGGCAAACCGCAGGACGTCTACCTGCTGTACGAGCGTATCTTCAACAATCTCTGCCACCTCGAACTGTCGTGGAGCAATGCCAGAGGAGGGAAGGAGACCGTCACCCTCCGGCCTGACGACATCAGGGAGGTCGGTTTCAAGCCCGATGACTCCATTATTCCCCACGACAGCCGCACCTTTTCCGGTTACTCCCTCCTTTTTCAATTCTTTGCTTTTCCGGAGAAATTCCTCTTCTTCGATCTCTGCGGCCTCGGCCAACTGGCGGGAAGGGAGGTGGGCCGAAGCATCGAGGTCAGCTTCTACTTCGACAGGGGCCTCAGCTCAGACGTGCTCGTTACCAGGAGCACCTTCTGCCTGAACGCAACCCCGGTGGTGAACCTCTTCAGGAAGACGGCGGAACCGATCAACATCGACCATCAGCTAAGCGAGTACCAGATCGTGCCGGATCTTCGCCGTAGAGGGGCAGCTGAAGTCTTCAGCGTCGACCGCGTGATGTCAACGACAACCGGGGCGGACAAGGAAACGCTTTACCGGCCACTTTACTCCCTCAGCCACTATCTCGAGGAGCCGGGCGGCTCGTCCCACGCCTACTGGCATCTGCGTCGGGAACAGGGCCGAAACGACGACGGCACCGACGTCTACATCTCTTTCGCCAATCTCGACTTCGACCCGGTCATTCCCGGCGCGGAGGTGGTCCATCTCCAGGTTACCTGTACCAATCGCGGCCTGCCGGGACGTCTTCCGATAGGTGACCCTGCGGGAGATTTCGACACCGAGCTCGCGGCTCCGCTTGCCGCGATACGCTGCGTCGTCAAGCCAACGCTGCCGCGGCGACCCGTGCTGGGGGGCCCCCTCCAGTGGCGCCTCATTTCCCACCTCTCCCTGAATTACCTCCCGCTGCTGGACGACGAGGGCGAGACCCTGAAGGAGATACTGAAGCTCTACGACTTCGACGACTCTCCCGCGACGAAGCAGCAGATCAACGGCATCGTATCCCTGCGCTCGCAGTTCGTTACCAAGAGGGTAGGGCCGTCGTTTTGCCGCGGCGTCGAGGTCACCATCAGGTTCGACGAGGAGAAGTATGTCGGGACCGGGCTTTACCTCTTTGCCTGCGTCCTCGAGCGCTTCATCGGCGAGTACGTCTCTCTCAACTCCTTCACCCGACTGGTGGCGGAGACGCTGCAGCGAAAGGAAAGGCTCAAAGCATGGCCACCGAGAAACGGCAGGCGCATCCTTCTGTAAGAGACCGGCTTTTCAGGGAGTTCTACCGCTTCACCTTCTTCCAGGCCGTCAGTATCCTGGAACGGATGGCGCAAGGGGGAAATGGCCTGGGGCGTGAACTGCTTCCAGGGATGGAGCCGGTGCGCTTTTCTGTACAGCCGGGGTTCGCCTTTCCTCCCAGCGACATTGCCGATCTTAAAGTTCCCGAGGGGGGCGGTCAGCCGGTACTGGAGGTCTCCTTCCTGGGCTTGATCGGACCGTCGGGGGTGCTGCCCCGCTGGTACAACGAACTGGCGCTGGAGCGCAAGGGGCGAAAGGACCGCGCGCTGGGGGCCTTTCTCGATATCTTCCAGCACCGGCTGCTGTCGCTTTTTTACCTGGCGTGGAAGAAAAACCGGCTCCCTGTGACCTACCGCCCCGACGGGAGCGACCGCTTCTCCTTCCATCTCCGTTGCCTCATCGGCCTGGGGAGTGATCACCTTTTCGAGAAGCTCGGCCTCCCCGGGAACTCGCCCATGTACCTGGGCGGAGTAATGGCACGACGGGTCCCCACTGCTGCCGCGGTCGAGGCCCTGGTCCGCTACCACTTCCAGGTCTCTGCAGAGGTGGAGCAGTTCGTGCCCCGGTTGCTGACTCTGGAGCCGGAGGAGCGGACCGCGGTTGGCAAGGCCAACAGCAGGCTCGGTGTGGACACGGTATGTGGGTCACAGCTGTGGGATATCCAGAGCAAGTTTTGCCTGAAGCTGGGACCAATGCCGTTCGACACCTACGTCAGGTTCCTGCCGGGCGGCGATCGGCTCGGGCCCCTGCTTTCGCTGGTCCGGTTCCAGGGCGGGATCGAGTACGATTTCGCGGTGCAGGTCATTCTCCAGCGCGAGGATGCGCCCTGCCTCATGCTCGGAGGGGGGATAGAGGGAGGCTCCCGCCTGGGCTGGACCGGTTGGATCAGGTCTCCCGGCGTGCCGCTGGACCACGACCCGCACGCCGCTTTCGAGATGGAGGATCTTGCGGAGGTGGTGCAGAGACACCGGCAGGAGGCGACGCGTGACGGGGAAGTGACGGCCGGGCGTTTCTTCACGAGCGAGGATAGCCGGCGGGGCGCGGGCAACTAGTACCGGAAAGGCGTGAGAGGAACCATGGCCCTCTTCAACCAGGATAACCGACATATCACAATCGCCACCCCGCTCGGCAGGGATGTCCTGCTGGTCGAGTCTGTGACCGGTAGCGAAGGGATATCCAGGCTCTTCAACCTCCAACTCTCGCTGGTTTCGGAGAACCAGGCCATTTCCTTTACTGAGATCATCGGGAAGGGTGTGACCTTGACCCTTGACCTGCCTTCGAGTGGTAAGAGGTTCTTCAACGGCATCGTGTCGCGCTTCGTCCAGAAAAGCGGCAGTGGAACCACCGGAGACGATACCCTTGTCTCCCGTTACCAGGCCACCGTCGTCCCCTGGCTCTGGCTCCTTTCCCGTAGCGCCGATTCGAGGATCTTCCAGAACATGTCCGTTCCCGAAATCGTGGAGAAGGTATTCGTGGACCATGGCTTCTCCGACTTTCAGCCGAAGCTCCAGGGGAGCTACCGCAAGCGCGAGTACTGCGTTCAATACCGCGAGACCCATTTCAACTTCGTTTCCAGGCTCCTGGAAGAGGAGGGCATCCACTACTTCTTCGAGCACGGTAACGGCAAGCACAAGATGATCATGGCCGACGCGCCGCAGGCGAACCTCCCGTGCCCGGGGCAGAAGACGGCGAGCTATCAGGTGGATCCGCAGGACGAGGATGTCGTGACCTCGCTGGAGCAGGTCCAGGAGATCCGGGCGGGGAAATACGCCCTAAATGATTTCAACTTCCAGATCCCGAACGCGTCCCTCGATGTCGAGGTCCCCAGCAAGCACCAGATCGGCCCGGGCAATCGGGAGATCTACGACTATCCGGGGGAGTACGGGAGAAAGGCTGAAGGTGACGCTGTGGCCAGAATCCGCATGGAGGAAGAGGAGGCACAGATCACCACCATGATCGGAACCAGCACCTGCCGTGCCTTCGCCAGCGGCTATCGTTTCACCCTCAACAATTTCTACCGCAGGGAAAGGTCAGGCAGGGACTTCGTCATCGTCTCGGTCGAGCACGACGCGAATCAGGACGTGCGGGAGGGGGGCTACTTCGACTACTCGAACGGTTTCACCTGCATCCCCGCGGAGGTTCCGTACCGTCCTTTGCGCGTGACGCCGAAGCCTTGCGTGCAGGGAGTTCAGACGGCGATCGTGGTCGGGCCGCAGGGAGAGGAGATCTACTGCGACGAGCACGGCCGGGTCAAGGTCCAATTCCACTGGGACCGGCAGGGGAGAAACGACGATAACAGCTCGTGCTGGGTGAGGGTGAGCCAACTGTGGGCCGGCGCTGGCTGGGGGGCCATGTTCATCCCCAGGATCGGTCACGAGGTAATCGTGGACTTCCTCGAAGGGGATCCGGACCGGCCGATCATTACCGGCAGGGTCCATCACGGCCTCAACATGCCGCACTATCATCTCCCCGCCGAAAAGACCAAGAGCACGATTAAATCCAACTCAACCCCGGGAGGGGGTGGCAGTAACGAGCTAAGGTTTGAAGATAAGAAGGGGCATGAAGAGATCTATCTGCATGGGGAAAGGGACCTGCAAATAGTGGTCAGGCATGACAAGGACCAGAAAGTAGGAAACGACGAGCACCTGCAGGTCGTCAACGACCGCTCTCTGTCTGTCGGGGCCGATCAGACGGAGAGGGTTGAAGGGAACAACTCCATGGAGGTCGGCGGTAACTTCAATATCTCGGTCTCCCGGGATTCCGAAAGTACAGTCGGTGGCGCTATGAGTATCAGGGTGTCGAAGCGGTTATCTCTGGTAGGCGATGAAATAGTTGTCACTGCCGTGAACAGAGTCAGTCTCGTCTGCGGCCCGAGCACCATTGTTCTCGATTCTTCCGGAATCGCCATCAAGGGCCCCGGTGGCGAGGCTAACTATTGACGGGACGCCGGCCACTCAGATGAGCTTGTTGAGGCCGGAGGATTGAGTGACAGGGCGCCATTTCGGCAGGGGATGGCGCCCTGACATATTATGCTAGTTGGAAATTCTGCTCATAGGCGATCAGGGTGTTTATCATCAGCGCGGCGACAGTCATGCGGCCCACTCCGCCGGGCACCGGGGTGATCCAGGAGCATTTCGGCGCCACTGTCTGAAAATCCACGTCCCCCACCAGTTTTCCGTTTTCGAGCCTGTTTATGCCGACGTCGATGACGGTCACGCCCTCTTTCACCATGTCGGCGCTGAGAAAGCCGGGGATGCCGACCGCTACGATGACGATGTCGGCGCGCCGCGTTTCTTCCACGAGGAGTTGCCGCGGTGTCTCGATGTGGGTAAGGGTGACCGTGGCATTGCCGATGTCGAAGTCGTTGGCCAGCATGATGGAGATCGGCTTGCCCACGATGTTGGAGCGGCCGATGACGACGCAGTGCTTGCCTGCGACGGGCACCTGGTAGTATTGCAGCAGTTTGCAGATCCCATAGGCGGTCGCAGGCCGGAAAGCCTTCTGTCCCAGGGCCATCCGCCCGAAGTTGGTGGGGTGGAAGCCGTCGATGTCCTTTTCCGGCGAGATGGCGTTGATCACCCGCTGCGGATCGATATACCCCGGGAGCGGCAACTGTACGATCACTCCGTCAGTGGAGGGATCGTCGTTGATCTCATCGATCTTTTTCAGGAGCTCATCCTCGCTGACCGTCTCCGGGAAGCGGACCAGGTTGCTCTCGAAGCCGGAAAGGGCGCAGGTGGCGATCTTCGACTTCACGTACGACTCGCTCGGCGCATGTCTTCCCACCAGTATCACCGTCATGTGCGGCTTGCGCAGCCCCGACTCCACGCGCAGGCCGACCTGCCGCGCGATCCCCGCAACCAGGCTCTCGGCGCACTCCTTACCATCCAATATTCTCATGGCTATCCTTCCTTTCCCTCAACCGGGCCGGCAGGGGAGGCGTCCCCCTTTCGGACCTGCGGGTGACTACTACCACAAAGGCGACATCCGCTCAATGTTTACAACACCTCGAAAGGTATACGTTATTTGGGAACGAGGGTTGGGGTGGTGAAGGGGGGCGCCCTTCGCTTCGCTCCTGTCGCGGAGGCGGAACTTCTTGAAATTGCGGCAGAGGGTGCAGTTTTCGAAATTAACGTATTCAAATATTAAACAGGAAGTATACCATTACTAAACTTTTCATTGCACAAACGAAGAGGACATGCTAGATTCCGGAAAATACAAAATGTTTACCAACACTAAACTCGGAGGACTGCTTGAAGATCGGTGAGAGGTTGAAACGACTGAGGATGGTGAACTCCCTGACTCAGGAGGAATTGGCCAGCCGCGCCGATGTGACCAAGGGGTTCATCTCCCAGCTGGAAAATGACGCCACTTCGCCCTCCATCGCGACCCTGAAGGACATCATCGACGTCTTCGGTATCAGCATGCAGGAGTTTTTCAGCGAGGAGTCCGACCAGGATATCGTCTTCGGCAAGGATGCCCGGGTGCAGGCGACCGACGACGGTGACCACATCAAGGTGGAACTCCTGGTGCCGGGCGCCCAGAACCGTGACATGGACCCGGTGCTGGTGACCCTCGATCCTGGTGGCGAAATGGACGAGCAGCCGGTTCACGAGGGCGAGGAGTTCGGCTTTGTCATCTCCGGCAAGGTGCAGTTGAGGCTGGACGACAAGCTTTACACCGTCGACAAGGGCGAGTGCTTTTACTTTTCCTCTGACAGAAAGCACACGGTCAAGAACCTCGGCAAAGGCGCGGCCACCCTGTTGTGGGTCGTGACGCCGCCGACCTTTTACTACTAAGGATAAATGCGTGCTTCGACAGTCTCGGCACCAACGGTTACCTAGTCAACCGGTCCGGCCAGAAGCGTCTTGAAGGAAGGAACTTCAAAGCCTTTTGAAAGACCTGAGAGGTAATATCCGTTCGGCCTGAGCCTGTCGAAGGGCGCCTGAGAAGAGATATCCGTTCGCCCTGAGCCTGTCGAAGGGCGCAAGCTGACCAGAAGGTTGAATCGCAGTCATCTGAAAAAGAGTCGGCCCTGAACTCGTCAAATTGCAAGAGAGCCGGTTCCCATACCATTATTGAAAACAGGAGAGTGAAATAACAATGAGCAAAGTACTGATAATAGGGGCAGGCGGAGTTGGCGGTGTTGTCACCCACAAGTGCGCCCAGGCCCGCGGCGTTATCACCGGCATTACCCTTGCCTCGCGCACCGAGTCCAAGTGCAAGGCCATTGCGGAGCAGATTCCCGACTTTCCGGTGAAGACCGCGCAGGTGAATGCCGATAACGTGCCGGAGCTGATCGAGCTGATCAAGCGCGAACAGCCCAAGCTCGTCATCAACGTGGCGCTCCCCTATCAGGACCTGACCATCATGGATGCCTGCCTGGCAACCGGCGTCGACTACCTCGATACCGCCAACTACGAGCCGCTCGACACCGCGAAGTTCGAATACAGCTGGCAGTGGGCCTACCAGGACCGCTTCAGGGAGAAGGGGCTCATGGCGCTCCTCGGCAGCGGCTTCGATCCCGGCGTCACCAATGTCTTCACCGCCCTGGCCGCCAAGAAGTACCTGGACGAGGTGCAGGAGATCGACATCATCGACGCCAACGCCGGCAGCCACGGCCAGCCCTTCGCCACGAACTTCAACCCGGAGATCAACATCCGCGAAGTGACCGCGGAGTGCCGTCACTGGGAAAACGGCGCCTGGGTCGAGAGCGGCCCGCTGGGGACCAAGCGGAGCTTCGACTTCCCCGAAGGCATCGGCCCGATGAACATCTACCGCATGTACCACGAGGAGATGGAGTCGCTGGTCAAGCACATCCCGACCATCCGCAAGGCCCAGTTCTGGATGACCTTCTCTGATAACTACCTCAAGCACCTGGAGGTGCTGCAGAACGTCGGCATGACCAGGATCGACGAGGTCGAGTTCAACGGCCAGAAGATCGTCCCGCTGCAGTTCCTGAAGGCGGTTCTTCCGGATCCCGGCAGCCTCGGCCCCCTGACCAAGGGGCGCACCTGCATCGGCGTGGTCGCCAAGGGGATCAAGGACGGCCAGAGGAAGCAGGTCTACATCTACAACATCTGCGATCACGAGGCCTGCTACCGCGAGGTGAAGTCCCAGGCGATCAGCTACACCACCGGTGTCCCCGCCGTGGTCGGCGCGATCATGATGCTGACCGGCAAGTGGCGCGGGGAGGGGGTCTACAACATGGAGCAGTTCGATCCCGAGCCGTTCCTGGAAACCCTCTCCACCTTCGGCCTTCCCTACGAGGTGGTCGAGGGGGGAGACTGGCTGGAGCTTACGTGACCAAGCTGCATGTGGAAGAGATGACCCGGCTCGCCCCATCTCCCTCCTTCGTGGTGGACCTAGGAAGGCTGCGCCACAACCTGGCGATCCTGGACGAGGTGCAGAAGCGAAGCGGGGCCAAGATCCTGATGGCGCTGAAGGCCTTCTCCATGTGGAGCGTCTTCCCCGTCATCTCAAAGACGCTCCACGGCGTCTGTGCCAGCTCTCCGTGGGAGGCGAGGCTCGGGCGGGAGGAGTTCGGGGGCGAGGTGCACAGCTTCGCGGCGGCGTTCAAGGAGAGCGACGTGGCGGAGCTGTTGACGACCTCGAACCACCTGGTCTTCAACTCCTTCAACCAGTTGGAGCGCTTCCGCCCGCTGTGGGAGGAGTGCGCAGGCCGCGTTTCCATCGGCCTGAGGGTGAACCCAGGGCATTCCGAGGGGCACACCCCCATCTACGACCCGGCGGCGCCGAAGTCGCGGCTGGGGATCGTGCGGTCTGAATTCGAAGGCAGGTCACTCGAGGGCGTGGACGGGCTGCACTTCCACACCCTGTGCGAGCAGCTCTTCGATCCCCTGGAGCGCACCGCGCGCGTCTTCGAGGAGAACTTCGGGGAGTTCCTGCCGCGGATGAAGTGGCTGAATCTCGGCGGCGGGCACCACATCACTCGCGAAGGCTATGACATCGACGCCCTGGTGGAGCTGGTGAAGTACTTCCGGGAGAAGTACGACCTTGAGGTCTATCTGGAGCCTGGCGAAGCCATCGCCATCGGCACCGGCATCCTGGTCTCCGAGGTCATGGACGTGGTCCGTAACGAGGTCGATATCGCCATCTTGGACGTCTCGGCCACCTGCCACATGCCCGACATCCTGGAGATGCCTTATCGCCCGGAGATCAAGGATGGCTTCGATCCCGGCGTGAAACCTCACAGCTACCGGCTGGGGGGGCCGTCCTGCCTGGCCGGCGACGTCATCGGCGACTGGTCGTTCGAAAAGCCGCTTTCCGCCGGTGATCGCCTGGCCTTTCTGGACATGTCGCACTACACCATGGTCAAGACCACCACCTTCAACGGGATCCAGCACCCGCACATTTGCACGTATGAACCGCAGACCGGTGAACTGAAGGTCGTGCGGAGTTTTTGCTACCAGGACTTCAAGAACCGTCTGTCCTGATGCCGTCAACGAAACTAATCACTCAACAGGTGAAATGAACTATGCCTAAATGGTCCATTAACGAATCCGCCAAGATCTATAACATCGACAACTGGGGTGCAGAGCTCTTCTCCATCAACAAGAAGGGCAACGTCTGCGTGCACCCGTCGCCCAACTCCAAGCACGTCATCGACATCAGGGCACTGGTGGACGACCTGATCAAGAGAAAGATCAAGCCCCCGATCCTGCTCAGGTTCATGAACGTGCTGGAGGGGCGCATCGCCTCGATCAGCCGGACCTTCAAGAACGCCATCCAGGACAACAACTACCCGGCGAAGTACCAGACCTTCTATCCGATCAAGGTGAACCAGCAGCGCCAGGTGGTCGAGGCGATCGCCAACTTCGGGAAGAAGCACAACATGGGTCTCGAGGTCGGCTCCAAGCCCGAGCTGGTGGCGGCGATCTCCATGTCGACCGGGAGCAACCTCCCGATCCTGTGCAACGGCTACAAGGACACCGAGTTCATCGAGACGGTCCTTTACGCCACCAGGGTGGGCTACGACATCACCATCGTCATCGAGAAACTCTTCGAGCTGGAGAAGATCGTCGAGGTCGCGAAGAGGACCGGCATCACCCCGAAGCTCGGCATCAGGGTCAAGCTCTCCTCCAAGGGGATCGGCAAGTGGTCCACCTCCGGGGGTGACGACGCCAAGTTCGGCCTGCGCATCTCGGAGATCATGGCGGCCATCGACATGCTGAAGCAGAGCAACCTGCTGGACAGCGTGAAGCTCCTCCATTTCCACGTCGGCAGCCAGATCACCAAGATCGACAAGATCAAGAACGCCCTGATCGAGGGGACCAGGATCTATGTCGAGATGAGGAAGCTCGGGGTGGGCCTGGAGTTCCTGGATATCGGCGGCGGCCTTGGGGTCGACTACGACGGCTCCAAGTCGAGCTACTTCTCCAGCGTGAACTACTCGATCGAGGAGTACGCGAACGACGTCATCTACCAGGTGAAGAACATCTGCGACACCGCCGAGGTTCCGTGCCCGAACATCATCTCGGAGTCGGGGCGTGCCACCGTCGCCCATTACTCGGTGCTGGTGACCAACGTACTCAACAACAACACCCAGACGCTGCTGCCGGAGTTCGACTCCATCCTGACCGATCCGGAGAAGTTGTCGCAGCTCTCGCCGACCGTGAAGAAGCTGGTCGACATCTACAAGAGCATCGACCGCCACTCGCTGAGGGAGGACTACCACGACACCATCCAGCTGATACAGGAGTCGGTGAGCCTCTTCAACCTAGGCTACCTGAACATGAACGAGCGGGCCAACGCCGAGTGGATCTACTCCAAGATCATCAGGAAGATCAACTCGATTGTCGAGAAGATCAAGCCGATCCCCGAGGAGCTGCAGAACTTCCCGCTGAGCCTGAGGCAGACCTACTTCACCAACTTCTCGCTCTTCCAGTCGATCCCGGACTCCTGGGCCATCGACCAGCTCTTCCCGATCGTGCCGATCCAGCGGCTCGACGAGAAGCCGGACGTGCTGACCTCCATCGCCGACATCACCTGCGACTCCGACGGCGAGATCACGAGCTTCGTGGGCCAGAACGGCAGGACCAAGGCCCTGCCGCTGCACAAGATCAAGTCGAGCGAGGATTACTACATCGGCTTCTTCCTGATCGGGGCGTACCAGGAGATCCTGGGGGACATGCACAACCTCTTCGGCGACACCAACGCGGTGCACATCACCTTCAACAAGAAGACCAACTACAAGATCGACACCGTCATCAACGGCGACGCGACCTGGGAGAGCCTGAAGTACGTACAGTATGACAGCTCGGAGATCTTGAAGCGGGTGCGGAACAACCTGGAGAAGGACGTCTCGCTGCAGAAGGTATCGATCGAGGAGAGCAGCCACTTCCTCGAACTCCTCGACAAGACGCTGCAGTCGTACACGTACCTGGGAGAATAACCATAAACAAGAAAGGGGCGGACTCCCGGGTCCGCCCCTTTTTTCATGCCGAGAGTGACTCCTTCAGCTAAAGCTCATGCAGGTTGCTGAACTCGCGCCACTCCAGGTAGTACTTCGGACTCATCACGAAGTCACAGATGTTGTCGATGATGTTGTAATGTTTCTTCTCCTCGTCAGCTATCTTCAGATATAGCTGCACCAGATCCTGATTCCGCTCTTTCCTTGCCAGATCCTCATACAGCTTCACACTGTCCGCCTCTATCTTCAATCCTACCTTGTAAGCATCCAGATCCTCATGCAGTTGCCCCATCAACTGCTCCTTCACGGTAACCAACTCGGCGAAGACCGTTTTCGCCTGCTTCAAGGCCTGCGACTCCGTCATTGAGAACGGCTTTCCTTCCTTCAGCCCGTGAAAGACCTCGTAGTGCTTCTGCTCATCGGCCGCCAGTCCCTGGAAGATGGTCTTGAACCCGGGGGCTTTGGTCGAGGCGGCCAGATCCTCATAGTAGGCCTTCCCCTGCAGTTCCATCTTCATCGCAAAGTCATAAATGTTCATCGCGTCACCCCCGTCATTGATCCAGCTGCCGGTTTGTTGGTGTAGAGACAGCACTCCGTAGTCACTGAAAAGCATCCGTTACTGTTTCAAGTTTCACACATGTCGCGGTGTTGTCAAGAAAGTGGGACTGTTGTCAAGAAACGGCAGGAACAGGTGGCGTTTCTGTAGGACAGATAGCTTGTTCCATGCTGTCGCTGTCACAGCAAGCACGGATGGACAAGAGGAACATCGGTGATATCATCAGCCTTGGAGGGAAAGGTTCACGATGATCGAGAGACAACAATCTGGAGGAGAAAGCCATGAAGACTATTATGAGGATGTTTACCGCAGTTGCTGTGATCCTGCTCCCGACCTTCAGCTTCGCCGCTTCATATAATATCGATCCCGACCATTCCAACGTCGGTTTCAAGATCCGCCACCTCATGGTGTCGAACGTCAAGGGGGTGTTCCACAGCGTGCGCGGGGTGGTGAAGATCGACGACAGTGACATCACCAAATCAACAGTCAAAGCCACCATAGAGACGGCGTCGATCGACACAGGAGTCAATCGGCGGGATAAGGATCTGAAAAGCGCCAATTATTTCGACGTCGCGAAGTACCCGGCCATGACCTTCGCCTCCACCGGTGTCACCAGGAGCGGTGAGGGGAAGCTGAAGGTAGCGGGAGATCTGACCCTGCACGGGGTGACCCGGCAGGTGGTCCTGGACGTGGAAGGACCGACTCCTGAGGTGAAAGACCCTAAGGGGAGCATCCGGCGCGGCGCCTCTGCCTCGGCCAGGATCAGCAGGAAGGAGTTCGGGATCACCTCGGGATCTGCCCTCATAGGTGACGAGGTCGGCATCAGTCTCGAGGTCGAGATGGTGAAGGCCCCTGCGGAGTAGGCGTTGCCGCATGTAAAAGCTATACACCTTTGTATTGTGCAAATACCGTAATAACACCGGCAAGTTCCGGTGCCTGAAGGAGGTTGGAGTCAATGAGCGCCGGCAAAGTGTATGTGGAAACCATACTACATCGATGTTCACTGGCTCAATTGATGGCGCTGCGAGGGCGGGTGAAATGGCGGCTTTCCGGTGACTTGGGCGGAAGTTGCGGTATCTTTTAAATGTGGCACGTCTAATGCTATTTAAGGATCAGGAGTTATAGATCACAGCCTAAAAGGAGGATGTCATGAAAGCACCTATGAACACCCTAATCGCGATGGCCGCATCGACATCGACGGCTTTTGCCGCCAATGGTGCGCAGGCCGACGAGCCCGGCATCCTCTGCTGGGCATTCCTGGGATTTTGCGCCGTCATCTTCGCCGGGCAGCTCGTTCCCGCCGCGATGATGGTCATCGGAGCTGCAAAAGCCCTCTTCGGAAAACCGGAGCCGGTGAAGGGCAAGGTTTAGGCTAAGGCTGCATCCCCACCGGGAAGTAACGAAAAAGCCGCTCATACGAGCGGCTTTTTTACGTCCATCGTCCACAGCTCCTCCCCCCCGGAGGGGGAGGCAAACATCACTCCGCCAGCCGGTCCGCCAGCAGTTCCACCGAATGCTTCACGACTACGCCCGACCCGTCCTGGTCAAAGCCCCCCCTGATCTGCATCACGCATCCAGGGCAATCCATCGCCACCAGCGGGGCCCCGCTATCCTTTATGTTCCTCAGCTTGCCCCGGAGGATCGGCGCCGAGATCTCCGGGAGCTTCATCGAATACGACCCGCCCATGCCGCAGCACATGTCGCACTCGTGCATCTCGGTCAGCTCATATCCCGCCTTCTGAAGTAGTTCCCTCGGCTCCTTGTGCACCTTCAGCGTCCTCTTCAGGTGGCAGGAGTCGTGATAGGTAATCTTCCCCAGTTGCTCCCCTTCCTTCAAGGTCAGACGCCCCTCGTCGACCAGCCGTTTCACGAGAGACGAAAAATCTATCGTCTTTTCCGAGAGCTTCTTTGCTTTTGCCAGCCATTCCGTCCGCCCTACCGCTTCCAGTGTCTTGGCAAAGTCCTCAACGAGCGCCACCGTGCAGGTCGGACAGGCGGAGACCACGTAGCTGACGTCTTCCTTCAGAAGCACCTCGATGTTGTCGATCGCATTTTGAGCGGCGACCTCGTAGGCTCCGTTATAGAGGGCGGGAGCCCCGCAGCAGGTCTGTTCCTCGGGGAAGATCACCTCGATCCCGGCCCTGTTGAGGACTTTGACCAGCGCAACCCCCATCTCCGGGTAGGCAAAATCGATCAGGCATCCGGCATAGAAGCAGACCTTCTCCTTCTGCACGGGCTGCTTTATCTTCCCGAACCTGTCCCGGAAGGGCTCTGACGCGATGGCGGGAAGGCTGCGGCCGGCGGTGAGATCTGACAGGAACAGCGGCAGGTGGCGGATGAATCCTCCCGAGGCCAGCGGCTTGGCGGCGACCGAAGCGGCTCTCAGTATGCCGTGGAAGAGCTTGCGGTTGTTGACCACGCCGAAGATCGCCTGCTGGGCCAGTGGCTGCCCCTTCTCCAGCACCAGCCGGCGCCTGATCTCCATGATCATCTCCGGGATGTCGAGCTTCCCGGGGCAGACCTCCTTGCAGTTGCCGCACTGGATGCAAAGCCCCTGGATGTCCTCGGACTTCTTCAGCTCGTCGAACCAGGCGGTGAGGATGGTCCCGATCCCGCCGGTGTAGACCGATCCGAAGACATGCCCGCCCACCAGCCGGAAAATGGGGCAGACGTTCAGGCAGGAGCCGCAGCGGATGCACTGCAGCGCCTGCTTGAATTTCGGATCTTCAGCCATCTCGGTCCGGCGGTTGTCCATGAGAATGATGTGCAGATCCTTCAATGAACCGTCGTCGTTGGGCGTGGGGCCGGAGATGATGGAGACGTAGCTGGTCAAAAGCTGCGCCGTCGCGCTCCGCGGCAGCGCCTCCAGTATGGGCGCCACGCTCTCGAACTTCTCGACCAGCTTCTCCACCCCAATGAGAGCGATGTGGATTTTCGGGAGGGACGTCACCAGACGCGCGTTGCCTTCGTTGGTGACCAGGACGATGCTGCCGGTCTCGGCCACCGCGATGTTGCCGCCGGAGATTCCCATGTCGGCGGCAAGGAACTTCGGCCGCAGCTCGTTGCGCGCCACCTTTACCAGCCTGGGAATGTCGGTGCTCAACCTCTCATCGACCTCCTTGCTGAAGAGCTCGGCCACCTCCTCCTTGGTCAGGTGGATGGCCGGCATCACCATGTGCGATGGCGTCTGCCCGGCCAGCTGGATGATCCATTCCCCGAGATCGGTCTCGGCAACGGAGATGCCGTTTTCCTGGAGGAAGGGGTTCAGGTGGATCTCCTCGGTCGCCATCGACTTCGACTTCACCACCGTCTCCACGCCGTTATCCTTGGCCACCCGCAGGATGTAATCCTTCACCGCCTGCGGATCGCGGGTGCGGAAGACCTTGGCCCCCAGTGCCTCGGCGTTTCTTTGGAAGGTCGCGGCGACCTCGTCGAGATGGGCTGCGGCGGCCGATTTCGTTTCGGCTATCCGTCCACGGATGGCCTCGAAATCGATACCCTCATAGGCCTTGGCCCGGTTCACCTTGTACGCCTCTGAGAACTTGCCGAGGGCGCCGGTGAGATTGGCGTCGTTGACCGCCCTATTTATCGACGCCTTGAATTCCTTCTTCATCGTCCTTCCCCTCCCAGTTCATCCACGAAAATTATCACCAGCCGCTGAGGTCCGTGCACGCCGATGGTCAGCACTCGCTCGATGTCGGCGGTCCGGCTCGGGCCGGTGATGAAGGCGATGTACCGCGATGTAGCAGGATTGATCCTGGAGAAGAGCTCGACCTTGCCGGAGAGGATGTTGCCTGTGGGGGCGAAGGCGATGTGGATATCGGTAAGGGAGGAGACCAGCCGCTGCTCCACCCCGGTCTGGTCCTGGACCAGGGAGCCGGTATCGGCAAGGGCCCACTCGACTTGGCTGATGCCGAACCTGGAGTGGCTGGCGGCTTCCCGCGTTACCTCCAGCTTGAGCCCCGGCAACTCCGCTAGCGCCTTTCGGTCGATACCGTTAAGGAAGGGGCAGTCGGCCCAGACGGCACGGCTTCCTGGAACATCGGCCAGGCCTTCTCTTTTCAAGAACTGGAGTACGAACTCCAGCGCCTCCTGCCTGGTTTCGAACCTGTGGACCTCGGCGCCGACCCCGGTCGCCTTGGTTTTAAATTGGTCATACATCTCACTTCCCTCCTCTTCGTGGACATCGGCTCCCCCCGCACAATCTGTGGGTCGGCGGGGGAGAAAAGGTGTTTTATCGAGACACCTGCCGAAGGTGTCGTCGCGGTTAATCTCTTCTCGATGGTCTCCATTGCCGCGCTTCCGGAAATGATATGACCAACTGACAGCGCCGATGATAATTCATAAGGTGGTCCTAGTAAAGCGATTTTGGCGGGCTGGCGAAAAAAACTTGACAGCGTTTTAAAAAGAAGATAATTGGTCTTACCAAAATTGACACGGTCCATGGCCCCGCTCTCCCTCACCTCAATGGTCCCTGCATCCACGGGGCAAGGCCCGGCGAAAGCTGCGCTCCCCCGTGAAAATCAAAACCTTTTACCGGTCGCTGCCGATGACCCTATCGTTAAAGCCTCAACACGAAGGAGAAAATGCACATGCCATGGATTCAAAGCTACACCCCGCTGGGAGGAAGTCTCGGAATGTCGGCCCTGGTCGCAGCCGTTCCACTTGTTGTGATCTTCGTCGCTTTGGCCGTCTTCAAGATGAAGGCGCACAAGGCAGGCCCGCTGGCAGTGGCCTTTGCCGTCGCCATCGCGGTATTCTGCTGGCAGATGCCGGTCAAGCTCGCCGGTCTCGCCACCCTCCACGGCGCGGCTTTCGGCCTCTTCCCCGTTTTCTACATCGTGGTGACGACGCTGCTCCTCTACAACATCACCGTAAAGGGGGGACAGTTCGAGATCATCAGGGCATCGCTGGCCGGACTCACCGGTGACCGGCGGCTGCAGGCCCTCCTGATCGCCTTCTGTTTCGGCGCCTTCATCGAGGGCGCCGCGGGCTTCGGCACCCCGGTGGCCATTGCCGGCGCCACCCTGGTCGGTCTCGGTTTCCGTCCCTTCTACGCCGCAAGCGTCTGCCTCATCGCCAACACGGCACCGGTGGCCTTCGGCGCCATAGGTATCCCCGTCGTCGCCTTGGCCGGTGTCATGGGATACGACGACGGCGGTCTGATGAAGCTCTCCACCATGGTGGGGAGGCAGCTTCCCTTCGTCTCGGTGTTCATCCCCTTCTACGTCATCATGATCATGGCCGGTTGGAAGAAGACCATGGAGGTCCTTCCCGCCATCATCGTCTGCGGCGCGACCTTCGCGTTCTCGCAGTGGGGCTGCGCAAGTTTCCTCGGTCCCTATCTCCCCGACATCATCGCCTCCCTCACCACGCTGGCTGCGCTGGTGATCCTGCTCAAGGTCTGGCAGCCGAAGACCGTCTGGACCTTCGACCACGAGCCGGAGTACAGCGGGAAAGAGAGCCACAGCTATAGCGGAGCCGAAGTCTTCCGCGCTTGGGCCCCGTACCTTGCACTGACCGCCATGGTTCTCGTCTGGGGTATCCCGTCCGTCAAGGACTCGCTTGACAAGAGCAAGGTGGTGATCCCCATACCGGGCCTCGACAACGCCATCGCCAAGAAGGTATCCAAGCCTGAAGACGGCATCAAGAAGATTGCGGCGGTGAAGCGTGAGATAGCCAGGCAGACCGCGCTCCTCGCCCCCGCGAACCCCGGGAAGTCGGTGCTGGTTGCCTCTGCGGATCCTAGCCAGATCGCGCTGCCGGTCTCGACCGTTACGAAACCGGCAGCGCTGCCGGAGCAGAAACAGGTGGCATTAGCCTCCGCCCTCGCCGACCTGCAGGGTTTGGAAGAAAAGCTACTGGTCGTTGAGCAGTCCCTTCCGGGGCAGACGCCGGTACTGACCAAGGAGAGGGGCGCAGCCTTCGACGCCATCGAGAAGAAGCAAAAGGACCTGCAGAAGCTCGGTAAGGAATTGGTAGCCCAGAAGGTGGTGGAAAAGGATCGCTTCAAGTCGTTGGACAAGGCATTGACCGACCAACTGCCGGCCAAGGTCGCTGCGAAATTTAACTTCAACTACATGTCCGCAGCAGGGACAGCTATCCTGATCGCCGCCATCCTTTCCGCCCTCATCTGCGGCATTGGTGTGGCCGATTTCTTCCAGGTGCTGGGCAAGACCCTTTACGAGATGAGGTTCCCGGCTGTGACCGTGGCCTCGGTGGTGGGTCTGGCCTTTGTAATGAACGCCTCGGGCATGACCACCAGCATGGGGATGGCTTTCACCAAAGCCGGAGCCTTCTTCCCGTTCCTCTCGCCCTTCCTCGGCATGCTGGGAGTCTTCCTGACCGGCTCCGACACCTCCAGCAACGTCCTCTTCGGCGGCCTGCAGAAAGTGACGGCCGAGCAACTCGGTGTGAACCCGCTTCTCACCTGTGCCGCCAACACCAGCGGCGGGGTCATGGGCAAGATGATCTCCCCGCAGTCGATCGCCGTCGCCTGCGCCGCAACGGGCCTGGTCGGCGAGGAGGGGAACCTCTTCCGCTTCACCATCAAGCATGCGCTCTTCCTGACCATCGTGATGGGCATCATCGTGGCGCTGCAGGCCTACGTCTTCCCGTGGATGATCCCGTGATGTCGCTTCCCCACCCCCCAACCCCCTCCCTCAAGGGGAGGGGGAGATTCAAAACTCCCCGATTGCTAAGGGCAGGGGGACTTGCTTCTCTTCTCAGCCGTCTCTCCGAATGTGCCGAGAGGTGGCGAGGGTACCTTCTGACAAGGATATGTAAGCATGGATAAGACTTTCGTAAAAGCCCTCGCCGAGATCGTCGGACCCACCAACACCCTGACCGACGACGAGGCTCTTGCCTGTTACGGCTACGATTCGACCCCGGAGCTGCAGAGCCGGCCGGGCGTGGTGGTCCTCCCCGGGAGTACCGAGGAGATCGCGCGGGTAATGGCGCTTTGCCATGACGCCGGCGTGCGCGTAACTCCGCGCGGCTCCGGCACCAATCTCTCTGGCGGCTCGATCTCCTTCGATGCCGGGGTCGTGCTGCAGACCAGCCGGATGAACAGGATTGTGGAGATCGACGAGGAGAACCTGACTGCGACGGTGGAGACCGGTGTGATCACCAGCACCCTGCACCGCGAGGTCGAGGCGAAGGGGCTCTTCTACCCGCCCGATCCGGGGAGCATGAACATATCGACCATGGGTGGCAACGTGGCCGAGAACTCCGGCGGCCTGCGCGGGCTGAAGTATGGGGTCACCGACGATTACGTCATGGGGCTCAGGACGGTTCTCGCCAACGGGGAGATCCTCAAGACCGGCGGCAAGGTCGTCAAGGACGTGGCGGGTTACAACCTGAACCACCTGCTGGTCTCCTCCGAGGGGACCCTCGGCATCTTCTCCGAAATCACGGTGAAGCTGATCCCGAAGCCGCAGGCAAAGAAGACGATGCTGGTACATTTCCCCCAGCTCGAGCAGGCTGCCCTCACCGTCTCCCGGATCATAGCGGCCAGGATCATACCGGCGACCCTGGAGTTCCTGGATCGGGTGACTATCCGCTGCGTCGAGGAGTACGCCCACGTGGGGCTGCCGCTCGACGTGGACGCGGTGCTGCTGATCGAGGTCGATGGCCATCCGGCGCAGGTGGAGGATGATGCCGCCGGGATCCGCGTCATCTGCGAGCAGAACGGGTGCTCCTTCTTCCAGACTGCCGCGACCGTCGACGAGGCGCTCAAGCTGGCGACGGCGCGCCGGGTCGCCCTATCGGCGCTGGCCAGGCTCAAGCCGACCACCATCCTCGAGGACGCCACCGTTCCCAGAAGCTGCATCGCGGCGATGGTGAAACTCATCCAGGAGACGGCGAAGAAGTACGATCTCACCATCGGCACCTTCGGCCATGCCGGAGACGGCAATCTCCATCCCACCTGCCTGACCGATGAGCGGGACCAGGACGAGATCGCTCGGGCGCACAAGGCGTTCGGGGAGATCTTTGAAGCCACCATCGAGATGGGCGGGACCATTACCGGCGAGCATGGCGTCGGCGTGGCCAAGAAGAAGTATCTGCCCAAGCTGGTCGGCGAGTCGGGGCTCTGGGTGATGAGAGGGATAAAAGGGGCTTTCGACCCGAAGGGCATCCTGAACCCCGGGAAGATCTTCTAGCACTTCGATTTTTCAAAGAAAAAAGTGCGCCCTTCGACAAGCTCAGGGCGAACGGAATCGGGTCGGGTATAGCCGCTCACGTGGTGCACTTGGAAATTGAATTCACCTGGAACGGAGTTTAGTCCGGGCGTGTTGAGATTCCGTTCGTGCTGAGCCTGTCGAAGCACGCAAACATCATTAAAGGTCAATATGGACTACGTAAAACTGATAAACTGCATGCGCTGCGGGATGTGCCTCCCGCACTGCCCCACCTATAAGGAAACTTTCCTGGAGACCGCCTCCCCGCGCGGCCGCGTGGCACTGGTGCGCAAGTTCCAGGAGGGTGAGCTCTCGGCGACGGAGAAGTTCCTCGACTACGTCTCCCTTTGCCTCGACTGCCAGGCCTGTGCCTCGGCCTGCCCCTGCGGGGTCAACGCCGGGGAACTCATGGCCGAGTTCCGCTGCGAGAAGAAGCAGGAGGAGGGCCTCTCCTTGATGGAGGACCTGATCCTCAGGAGGCTGGTGCCGCATCCCGACCGGCTGGAGACGGCGACGGCGCCGCTTCGGCTCTACCAGCGGAGCGGAATGCAGAAGGTGGTCCGCTCGCTCGGACTGTTGAAGATCTTCCCGTCCGCCCTCGGCAGGATGGAGGGGCTGCTCCCCGGCCTCCCGTCGGCTCCGCTGCGCCAGACCCTGGACGAGGTGACGCCGGCCCGGGGAAAAGAGAAGGGGAGGGTCGGCTTCTTCCTAGGCTGCGTCATGAGCCTGATCTTCAGCGAAGCGAGCCTCGCCACCGTCCAGCTCCTATCCAGCCTCGGGTACACGGTAATCACCCCGAAGGCCCAGAAATGCTGCGGGGCCCCCAACATGCTGGGCCATGACATGGACGGACTTTTGCAGGCCGCCCGCTTCAACACTGAGCTCTTCCAGTCCCTCGACGTCGACTTCGTGGTCACCGACTGCGGGGGGTGCGGTGCGGAACTGAAGAAGTACGGCCATCATCTGGATGGTGAGGCGGAAGCCGTCGGCTTCAGCGCCAAGGTCCGCGACATATCCGAGGTTCTTGCCATGGAGGGGGCGGAGCTGGAGAAGAGGTTGAAGCCTCTGCCGCTGAAGGTGACCTATCACGACCCCTGCCACATCGCGCATTGCCAGGGGATCCGGAGTCAGCCGCGCAATCTCATCAAGATGATTCCGGGGCTGGATTACCGGGAACTGCCGGAAGCCGATTCCTGCTGCGGTTCCGCCGGGACCTACAATATCGAGAAGCCTGAGATGTCGGACCGCGTGCTGAACCGGAAGGTCGAGAACGTCCACAAGACCGGTGCCGACTATCTGGTCACCAGCAATCCGGGATGTCTCCTGCAGTTGAAGAAGGCTCTGTCGGAGGCCTCTCCGAAGGTCAAGGTGATCCATCTGACTGAACTGCTGCGGATGAGCCTCGACCGGTAGAGATGGTTGTCTTCTCAGATTTTCTCCGTGTCTCCGTGGCTAATTGTTTAAAAGCTATTGCCATCGCAATATTAATATAGTATCCGTGGCGGTCATGAAGTTTACCCCGATAAAACCTAAGAAGGTTTCGACCCAGATAGCTGAGCAGATCCGCGCCTCCATCCTCGCGGGGGAGTTCAATCCGGGGGAGAAGCTTCCTCCTGAGCGGGAACTGGCAGAGATGTTCAGCGTCTCGCGGCCGTCGGTGCGCGAAGCCCTCAACGTCCTCGCCTCCACCGGGCTGGTCGAGACCTACCAGGGGGGGGGGACCGTCGTCCGCTCGCTGGTGGAAACCTCGGCGACCATGCCCCTTTCCGAGCTGATACGGATCGATGGGGACCGGGCCCTCGACGTCATCGAGGTGCGCAAGGGGATGGAGTCGTGGACCTCGTGGTACGCCGCTTCCCGCGCCCTCCCCGAGGACGTCAGGCGCCTCGAGGTGATCATCGACGGCATGGCCAAAAACCTCGAGACGCTCAAGCATTCCGAGGACCTCGACGCCCATTTCCACACCCTGATCGCCAAGGCCACCCACAACGTGGTCTGGTTCCACATGATGCAGAGCATCTTCGACGCCATGCAGGAGTTCCAGCGCGACGTATGGCGAGCGGTCTATCTGACCGAGGAGGACCACCGGCTCCTCTACAACCATCACCGGCGGATCTACGAGATGATCCGGGACCACAACTCGGATGGCGCGAGGGAGGCCATGATGGAGCATCTCACCTTCGCCCACAAGCGTTGCTCCGCCTACGTCTCCATGCGCGGCGGCGCCGACCTCTCCGTGGCCTGATAAAAAACTCTCCTGTCCATCCAGGTCCAGCTCCCCCTCTCCCTCCCTTGTTCACAATCCCGCACCGCTGGCGGTTTTTGGTTGAAGCAGGGGGGCTTTTTGGGTATAGTTACCCGATTTTCGCCCTATAGATAAAACCAAGGAGGGTTTTTCAATGATAGATTTTCTGGGGGATTGGAAGAGGACCAGCTACTGCGGCGAGTTGAGGGCCGAACACATAGGACAGGAAGTTGTCCTCATGGGGTGGGTAGCAAAGCGGCGCGACCACGGCGGCCTCATCTTCGTCGACCTGCGCGACAGGGACGGCATCGCCCAGATTGTCTTCGACCCGGAAAGATCCGCCGCCGCCCACGCCAAGGCCGAGTCCGCCCGTAACGAATACGTCCTCGCCATCAGGGGGACGGTGGGACACCGCCCGGAAGGGACGGTCAATCCCAAGATGAAGACCGGGGAGATCGAGGTGCTGGTCACCGAGTGCAAGCTCCTCAACCCCTCCAAGGCGCTCCCCTTCATGCTGGACGGCTTCGTCGATGTCAACGAAAACATCCGCCTCAAGTACCGCTACCTCGACCTGCGCACCCCCACGCTGCAGGCCAATATGATACTGCGCTCGAAGGTCGCCCAGCTGACCCGCTCCTACCTCACGGAGAACGGCTTCCTCGAACTCGAGACCCCCTTCCTCACCAAGTCGACCCCGGAAGGCGCCAGGGACTTCCTGGTCCCCTCCCGCATCAACAAGGGAGAGTTCTACGCGCTGCCGCAGTCTCCGCAGCTTTTCAAGCAGATCCTGATGGTTTCCGGCTTCGACCGCTACTTCCAGATCGTCCGCTGCTTCCGCGACGAGGACCTGCGCGCCGACCGCCAGCCCGAGTTCACCCAGATCGACTGCGAGATGTCCTTCATCGACCGTGAGGACATCATCACCGTCATGGAAGGGCTCATGGCTCGCATCTTCTCCGAGGCCAGAGGGGTCAACGTCCAGCTCCCGATCGAGCGGATGACCTATGCCGAGGCCATCCGCCGCTTCGGCGTCGACAATCCCGACCTGCGCTTCGGACTCGAGCTCGTGGAACTCTCCGACCTCGTCAAGGACTCCGGCTTCAAGGTCTTCGCCGACGTGGTCAAGTCCGGCGGCATCGTCAAGGGGATGAACGTGAAAGGGGGCGGCGCCTTCTCCAGGAAGGAGATCGACGACCTCACCGAGTTCACCAAGATCTACGGCGCCAAGGGCCTCGCCTACGTGAAGATGACCTCCGAAGGTTGGCAGTCCCCGATCGCCAAGTTCTTCACCGCCGAAGAGATCTCCACCATGGACAAGGCATTCGCCGCCGAGGAAGGCGACCTCCTCCTCTTCGTGGCCGACAAGCCGAAGATCGTCAACGATTCCCTCGGCCGCCTGAGGAACCACCTCGCCGCCAAGATGGGCCTCACCGACCCGAACGACTTCCGCTTCGTCTGGATCACCGACTTCCCCCTCCTCGAGTGGGATGAGGAAGGTGGGCGCTGGGCCGCGGTGCACCATCCCTTCACCGCTCCGATGGACGAGGACCTGGAGTACGTGGAGAGCGATCCCGGCCGCTGCCGCGCCAAGGCCTACGACCTGGTACTGAACGGCAACGAGATCGGCGGCGGGAGCATCAGGATCCACCAGGAAGAGGTGCAGTCGCTGATGTTCAAGATGCTCGGCCTCTCCGAGGAGAACGCCAGGAGCAAGTTCGGCTTCCTCCTCGACGCCCTCGAGTACGGCACCCCGCCGCACGGCGGCATCGCCTTCGGTCTCGACCGTCTCATGATGCTCATCACCGGTTCCGATTCCATCCGCGACGTCATCGCCTTCCCGAAGACGCAGAAAGGCGCCTGCCTCATGTCCGACGCACCTTCCGGCGTCGACAACCTCCAGTTGCGTGAACTCGGCATTCGCCTGGCTGCGAAGTAGCGGGCCGCTATTGAAGTTTTGGGGCCATTTCATAACGCCTCTGCTGATTCTTTCCCTGACCGCTTGCGCCACCGAGCCCCCTCGTCTGAGGGGGCAGGTGCTTGTGACGCTGGCTCGGGTCAGGGCGCAGGGCGGGGAGAACCTTCTCCCGGCCGAGTTCGGGAGCACGGTGGAGGCCTATCGGAAGGCGGAAGCCCTGCTCAAGGAGCAGGAACGGGAGGAATCCGAGCACTACTTCAGCCTGGCTCTGCTCAAGGCCGGGCTGATGGAGAAGGAGCTCGCGGAGCTCAAGGCGCGCCAGGAGGAGGAAGCAAGGCGGGCCGAGGAGAAGAAAAAGGCCGAGCTGGAGCGCCGGGAACGGGAGGAGGCGGATCGCCTGGCCCAGGCGCAGGCGGAAGCGCTGGCGCAGAAGGAAGCGGCGGAAGTCGCCCGCAGGAAGGTAAAGCCTCAAAAGGAGCATCTGCTCGTTTCGTCCTACACGGTGCGACGCGGGGAATCGCTCCCGCTGATCGCCTCCCAGCCCGAAGTCTACGGCGATCGCAACCTCTGGCCGCTCATCTACCGTGCCAACCGGGACCAGATCCGCGACCCGCGCCACATCTGGCCCGGGCAGGTGTTGAAAGTGCCGCGCAATCTCGGCCGCGATGATATCGCCGAAGCCAGGCGTTACGCGCAGGAGCGGCCGCTGCACTAGCTTTATCAACGAAGGGGGCGGGTCTAAAGACCCGCCCCCTTTTTTGCCCGGGTACAGGCGGCACTCTCGAAGTAAGAACCGCGCGCGCCGGAGCTCTGCTCTTTCTCCGATCCAGATCCTTCCAGTTTCAGTGTCCCGCTGAACCCCACGCACCCTCACATCGACTTAATGCCGCTCCTGGAAATCCGGCGCATTCCTTGTGGCTCGTGCCGCATTTTCGCCTACGGTGGCGGCTGCGGAAAGCCTCCGGTTGTCAGGGCCTCGGCACCAGAGCGACTCTTCTCGATCGGCACCCCGGCCGGCAATGAAAAGCGGTGCTGCCGGCAGTCCTTACGCCCTTTTTTTCTCCCCGTGTGAGGGGTGTAATATTTTTCACTTTCCATAAGTTTGCACCAAGATTTTCCCTTGACACTGAAAAACGATTTGTATACTGTATACAAAATTTTATTTAGGGTAGCCTTCCGCTAATATCCGCGTAATCCCTGAAGAATTGCCGTTCCCACCCTCACGGAACCGGTGCAGGCGCCGGCTGCCGACGTGTGGATGTTTCTGCTGGCGAAAAGATTACCGTGGGGGCAGATGGCAAGTTGCCGGTGCCCTTCCATTAAGCCTTTGGCTAGATAGCTAAAATCTAAGGAGAGAACATGACAGAAACAGCAAAGATCATCTGGACCAAAATCGACGAGGCACCCGCATTAGCCACGTACTCCTTGCTTCCTATCGTCAATGCGTTCACCAAGGCAGCCGGCGTTGTCGTTGAGACGAGGGACATCTCTCTTGCCGGCAGGATCATCGCCAACTTCCCCGACTATCTGACCGAAGCGCAGAAGCAGCCGGACGAGCTGGCCTACCTGGGCGAGCTGACCCAGAAGCCGGAAGCCAACATCATCAAGCTCCCCAACGTCTCCGCTTCCATCCCGCAGCTCAAGGCTGCCATCAAGGAACTGCAGAGCCAGGGCTACAAACTTCCGGAGTACCCTGAGGAGCCGAAGACCGAAGAAGAGAAGGCTCTTCACGCCCGCTACGCCAAGGTGCTCGGCAGCGCGGTAAACCCGGTCCTCCGCGAAGGCAACTCCGACAGGAGATCCGCCAAGGCCGTCAAGGAATACGCCAAGAAGCACCCGCACAAGATGGGCGCCTGGACCGCGGATTCCAAGACCCACGTCTCCCACATGGATGCCGGCGACTTCTACCACAGCGAAAAATCGACGACCATGAAGCAGGCCGACACCGTCCGCATCGAGTTCGTCGACCAGTCCGGGAAAGTCACGGTCCTCAAAGAGAAGCTGCCGCTTCAGGAAGGCGAGGTGCTCGACGGCTCGTTCCTGAGCGCATCCGCACTGCGCAAGTTCATCGCACAGCAGATCGAGGACGCCAAGGCTAAGGACGTGCTCTTCTCCGTGCACCTCAAGGCGACCATGATGAAGATCTCCGATCCCATCATCTTCGGCCATTTCGTCTCCGTCTTCTTCGAGGACGTCTTCAGCAAGCACGCAGCCACCTTCAAGGAGCTGGGCGTAAATCCGGACCTCGGCCTGGGCGACCTGTACGCGAAGCTCCAGAAGCTGCCCGAAGCGCAGAGAGAAGAGATCGCGGCCGACATCAAGGCCGTCTACGCCAAGCGCCCGGCTCTGGCCATGGTCGACTCCGACAAAGGGATCACCAACCTGCACGCCAGCAACGACATCATCATCGACGCCTCCATGCCGGTCGTGATCCGCGACTCCGGCAAGATGTGGGGCCCGGACGGGAAACTCCACGACACCAAGTGCGTGATTCCGGACACCTGCTACTCCGAGTGGTACCAGGAAGCCATCGACTTCTGCAAGAAGAACGGCCAGTTCGACCCGACCACCATGGGCTGCGTCTCCAACGTGGGCCTCATGGCACAGAAGGCCGAGGAATACGGCTCCCATGACAAGACCTTCAAGGTCCCCGGCAACGGAACCGTCCGCGTGGTCAACGGCGCCGGCGAGACCGTCCTCGAGCACACCGTGGAAGCCGGCGACATCTGGCGCGGCTGCCAGGCCAAGGATCTCCCGATCCAGGACTGGGTCAAGCTGGCTGTCAACAGGGCAAGGGCGACCGGTGCTCCGGCTGTCTTCTGGCTCGACAAGAACAGGGCTCACGACGCCCAGATGATCCAGAAGGTGGAGAAGTACCTCAAGAACCACGACACCAAAGGCCTCGAGATCCACATCATGTCCCCGGTCGAGGCGATGCGCTTCACCCTCCCCAGGGCCAAAGCAGGCCAGGACACCATCTCCGTCACCGGCAACGCGCTGAGGGACTACCTCACCGACCTCTTCCCGATCCTCGAGCTCGGCACCAGCGCCAAGATGCTCTCCATCGTGCCCCTTCTGGCCGGCGGCGGCCTCTTCGAGACCGGTGCAGGCGGCTCCGCACCGAAGCACGTGCAGCAGTTCCAGCAGGAAGGGTACCTCCGTTGGGACTCCCTGGGCGAGTTCCTGGCCCTGGCGGTCTCCCTCGAGCACCTCGCCGCCACCTTCAAGAACGAGACGGCTGCACTCCTGGCCGAGACCCTCGACCAGGCCAACAGCAAGTTCCTCGAGAACAACAAGAACCCGGCCCGTAAAGTCGGCCAGATCGACAACAGGGGCAGCCACTTCTACCTCGCCATGTACTGGGCAGAGGCTCTCGCCGCCCAGGGCAAGAACAAGGCGCTGCAGGAGAAGTTCGCCAAGGTGGCCAAGCAGCTCCTGGAGAGCGAGGAGAAGATCAACGCAGAACTGATCGGGGCCCAGGGCAAACCGGTCGACATGGGCGGCTACTATCACCCGGACGAGGCCAAGACCGAAAAGGCCATGCGTCCCAGCGCTACCCTGAACGCAATCGTCAACTCAATCAACGCCTAACCTGTTGTATCACGTATATAACTTCAATCTAATTGCGGAGGAAGAAAACATGGCACGTAAGAAAATCGCACTTATTGGTGGTGGACAGATTGGTGGCGTTCTGGCTCAGCTCTGCGCTCTGCGCGAACTCGGCGACGTGGTGATGTTCGACATCGTCGAGGGCCTTCCCCAGGGCAAGATGCTCGACATCGCCGAAGTCGGCCCGGTCGACGGCTTCGACGTCTGCCTCAAGGGCACCAACAGCTACGAGGACATCAAAGGGTCCGACGTGGTCATCGTCACCGCCGGCCTTCCCCGCAAACCGGGCATGAGCCGCGACGACCTGATCGAAGTCAACTCCAAGATCATGACCTCGGTCGCCGAAGGGATCAAGGCCAACGCCCCCAACGCCTTCATCATCGTCATCTCCAACCCGCTCGACGCGATGGTGACCCTCTGCCAGAAGATCACCGGCTTCCCGACCAACCGCGTCATCGGCCAGGCCGGCGTACTCGACTCCGCCCGCTTCCAGTCCTTCATCGCCTGGGAACTCGGCGTCTCCGTGAAGGACGTCAACGCCATGACCCTCGGCGGCCACGGCGACGACATGGTACCGCTGGTCCGTTACGCCTCCGTGAACGGCATCCCCGTCATGGAACTCCTCGAGCGCAAGTACAAGGACAAAGCCAAGGCCAAAGAAGTCATGGAAGCCATGGTCAAAAGGACCCGCGGCGCAGGCGGCGAAGTCGTTGCCCTGCTCAAAACCGGTTCCGCGTTCTACTCCCCGGCTTCCTCCGCCATCGCCATGGCTGAGTCCATCCTCAAGGACCAGAAGCGCGTCCTCCCGACCTGCGCATACCTCAACGGCGAGTTCGGCGTGAAAGGCTTCTACGTCGGCGTTCCCTGCGTCCTGGGCGCTGCCGGTGTCGAGTCGATCCTCGAGTTCGAACTCGACGCGGAAGAGCAGGCCATGATGGACAAGTCCGTCGCAGCCGTCAAGGAGCTGGTCGGCTCCATGAAGTAACGTCTCGCTGAGCTAGCACCACGGGGGTAAGGAGGATCCCTCCTTGCCCCCTTTTTTGCGGGGTAAACGGCGGGCTAAAACCTTGTTTTTTCCGGCAACTGTTACTTGCATTTTGTATACAGTATATGCTATAAAGCGATATTTCCAGCCTGAAAGGGCATATTCGTCAAAGGAGCTACGTGGATGGAGAAAAAACTCGCGACAATCGAGATCATCGAGAAGTACTGCAAAGGGTGCCACATCTGTGTGGAGTTCTGCCCGACCAAGGTGTTGGAGATGAAGGGTTTCGTGGCAAGCGTCAAGAACCTTGAGGCTTGCATCAAGTGCATGCAGTGCGAACTTAGATGCCCTGACTTTGCCATCAAAGTGTCTTAATTATTTTTAGGAGGTAGTTAAAGTGGCTAAAAAAGTTGCATTCCTTCAGGGGAACGAGGCCGCCGCGCAAGGTGCACTCTATGCCGGCTGCACTTTCTTCGGCGGTTATCCGATTACCCCCTCCACCGAGGTGGCGGAAGTGATGTCCGCTGAGCTGCCGAAAATCGGCGGCAAGTTTATCCAGATGGAAGACGAGATCGGCGCCATGGCTTCCGTTATCGGCGCATCGCTGACCGGCGCCAAGGTGCTCACCGCGACCTCCGGTCCGGGACTCTCGCTCAAGCAGGAGCTGATCGGCTACGCCTGCATCGCCGAGACCCCCGCGGTCATCATCAACGTCATGAGGGGCGGCCCCTCCACCGGTATGCCTACCGGTCCTTCCCAGTCCGACGTCATGAGCGCCAAGTGGGGCACCCACGGTGACCATCCCGCCATCTGCCTCACCCCGGCCTCCGTGCAGGAACTCTTCGAAGAGACCGTACGCGCCTTCAACCTGGCCGAGAAATACCGCACGCCGGTCATGGTCATGCCTGACGAGATCGTGGCCCACATGCGCGAGCGCATCGTGTTCCCCGAGCCGGGCGAACTGGAAGTGATCAACAGGACCGCACCCTCCGTTCCGCCCGAGCAGTACAAGCCGTACGACACCAGCTTCGGCGACGTTCCGCCGCTGGCCGCTTTCGGCTCCGGCTACCGCTTCCACGTCACCGGCCTCAACAAGGGCCAGGACGGCTTCCCGACCACCAAGGCTGCCTGGGTGCAGGACGAGGAAGAGCGCCAGGTGCGTAAGGTTGAAGCCAACGTGGACGACATCGTCCAGTTCGAAGAGTACCTCCTGGACGACGCCGACGTTGCCGTCGTCGCCTTCGGCTCCACCTCCCGTTCGGCCCGCTTCGCGGTCAACGAGGCCAGGAAGGCCGGCATCAAGGCAGGCCTCTTCAGGATCAAGACCTTCTGGCCGTTCCCCGAGAAGCAGCTCGCTGCCCTCGGCGCCAAGGTCAAAGGGATCATCACCCCTGAGATGAACCTCGGCATGTGCACCAACCTGGTCAAGGGTTGCGTGGAAGGAAAGGCGCCGGTAACCGGCATTTTCCGCGTTGACGGCGAGCCGATCAACCCGGGGCAGATCCTGGAAAAGATCAAGGAGGTCAAGTAACATGGCTTTTGATTACGATAAGTACATCCGTCCCGGCAAGCTGCCCCACATCTGGTGCCCCGGCTGCGGCCACGGCATCGTCATGAAGGGGCTGATCCGTGCCATCGACACCCTGGGACTCGACAAGAACAACACCGCCATCGTTTCCGGTATCGGCTGCGCTTCGCGTCTCCCCGGCTACCTCGACTGCTGCACCCTGCACACCGCTCACGGCCGTGCCGCTGCCTTCGCCACTGGCGTGAAGATGGCCAAGCCGGAAATGAACGTGATCCTGTGCGGCGGCGACGGCGACGGCACCGCCATCGGCGGCAACCACTTCATCCACGCCTGCCGCCGCAACATCGACATGACCTACATCATCATGAACAACAACATCTACGGGATGACCGGCGGGCAGTTCTCCCCCTGCACCCCGACCGGCGCCAAGGCATCCACCACCCCTTACGGGAACCCGGATCCGGCCTTCGACGTCGCCAAGCTCGCCATCGGCGCCGGCGCAACCTTCGTGGCCCGCGGCACCGCATACCACGCCACCCAGATCGACAAGCTGATCGTGGAAGCGGTCCAGCACAAGGGCTTCTCCGTGGTCGAGATCCTGGACGACTGCCCGACCACCTACGGTCGCCGCAACAAGTTCAAGTCGGTCATCGAGATGATGAACCGCCTCAAGGACATCGCCGTCCCGGTGAAGGCAGCCGAGAAGATGACCCCGGAGCAGCTGGAAGGCAAAATCATCACCGGCGTCCTGCACAAGGTCGAGAAGCCGGAGTACACCACCGAATACGCCAAGGTCATTGAGCGCGCCAAGAAATAATAAAGGAAGGAGAACCCAACATGTCTCAGAGATATGAAATCAGATTTTCCGGGGCTGGCGGGCAGGGTCTCATCCTTGCCGGCGTCATCATGGCTGAAGCCGCCTCGATCTATGACGGAAAGCAGGCAGTCCAGTCCCAGAGCTACGGCCCTGAGGCCAGGGGCGGCGCCTCCAAGTCGGAAGTTATCGTCTCCGACAGCATGATCGACTACCCGAAGGCAACCACGGTTGACGCGCTTCTCGCGCTGACCCAGGAGTCCGCCGACAAGTACTCCCACGACCTCAAAGAGGGCGGAGTGCTGCTGATCGACTCCGACCTGGTCAAGAACGTACCCCCGGGGAACTTCAAGACCGTTGCCTTCCCGATCATCAACACCGCCAAGAACGAAGTCGGCCGCGAGATCGTTGCCAACATCGTGGCGCTGGGCGCCATGGTCGCACTGACCGGCGTGGTGAGCAAGGAATCGGCCGAGAAAGCAGTTCTCGCCCGCGTTCCGGAAGCCTTCATGGAGCTGAACAAGAAAGCCTTCTCCATGGGCTACGACAAGGCTACCGCCGCAATGGCCTAGTCAGTCTCAGTAAATCTGCAGTACCGGCCCGGCGGGTTTTCCCGTCGGGCCTTTTTTTGCCTTTGAGGCTGAAAAGCTTTGACCACAGGGGACACAGAGGTCCCGTCCACAGAGGACACAGAGAAAGACGAGCCGGAACATCTCTACACTCGTGCTCAGTGCCGGCGTCAAGCTCCCTCTTACACGGGCGGTATCAGGCCCCCCCTTACACTGGCGGTATCAGGCCCCCCCTTGCACTGGCGGTATCAGGCCCTTCTTTACACGGGCGGTATCAGGCCCCCCCCTTGACAAAGGGGGGCTGGGGGGGATTGCCTTTGTCCGACCCAGCCGATTAATGGCAAGTCCTCCACAATTACCATCCCCACCTTTCCCTTCATTGAAGTTTTCTGCGTCATCAGCTATAAATACTCCCATTCCGTCAACCCGGGCGCCGACCTGTCCCCAGGCGCCGATAGCATCCGCCCAAAAGGAATCCGCATGTCCGATGAACTCTGCCACATGGCCCTCAGGCAAACCCTCGATCTCATCGCACTTACCGACCAGACCTTGCAGGGCTTCTCCCGGCGCAAGTTCACCAGCGACGAGCTCTATTACGACGTCCTCGGAAAGCTCTTGGGGGGGGAGGGGCGGCGGGGGCCGTCGGCCATCTTCATCGCCTCCGAAGGGGCGGAAGGTAGCTGCTGCTCTGGAAGGGTCTTTCACCTGAGACAGGGGCAGCTCGTCGAGAGATCGGAGGTCATCTCCATCGATCCCGATTCAAGTTATGCCATAAGCCTGGTACAGGTTGAGGGGGGGAGCGATGTGGTGGCGATCAACTGGAAAGACATCTGCGGCTCCGTCGAGGAGTTCCAGTCCTTCTTCCATCCCCAGGTAACGGAAGCCGTCGAGGGGGCTGTCGTCAACTTCGTGAGTTGCAGGATCAGCGGGGAATCGCCTGGCGTTATAGTCGCCTTCAATTATCCTGGAGGCGCCAACGAGTACGACGCCGATGTCCTTAGGAGTGCCGCAGTTGTCATCGGTTCCCTGGTCACCGTCTCGGATGTCATGTGTGAAACAGAGCGCGCCTTCGGTTACACCATCGAGGCCCTTGCCCGGGCCTGCGAGGCTGCCGAAGAGGACACCGGCAAGCATGTGGTCCGCGTCAACCGGTACGCCGGTGCCCTCGCGGCCAACATGGGGTTCAACATCGCCTTCGTTGAGGATATGTCCATCTCCTCGCAGATGCACGACGTGGGGAAGATAAGGATCCCGGCCGCCATCCTGCTAAAGAAGGGGCCGCTGACGGTGAAGGAGATGCAGCTGATGCGGCAGCATCCCGCCTTCGGTCTGGAGATCCTGGGAGATTCGCCGCGTTTGAAAGTAGCGAGGGAAATAGCGATCTCGCACCATGAAAACTGGGACGGGACGGGTTATCCGAAGGGACTCAAAGGCGAGAGAATCCCGATTGCCGGACGTATAGTGAAGATCGCAGACGTCTACGATGCTTTGCGCTCGAAGCGGAGTTACAAGGGGCCGATGAGCCACGAGGAG
>NZ_JBXKJL010000129.1:0-9197 GCF_056994735.1 Geomonas sp. | reverse complement strand
AGAAGTTCCCGAACTTCCGCTATCTGCAGGTATCGACCGACGAAGTCTACGGCAGCCTCGGCCCCGAAGGGTATTTCACCGAAGAGACGCCGCTGGCCCCCAACTCCCCGTATTCGGCCAGCAAGGCCGGGGCGGACATGCTGGTGCGTGCCTACAGCGAGACCTTCGGCCTCCCGACGCTCAACACCCGCTGCTCCAACAATTACGGACCCTACCACTTCCCGGAAAAACTGATTCCGCTGCTGATTCACAACATCCTGCAGAAGCGGAGCCTGCCCGTCTACGGTGACGGCCTCAACGTGCGCGACTGGCTGCACGTGAAGGATCATTCCGCCGCCATCGAAAGGGTGCTGAAGTGCGGCGCCACCGGGGAGGTCTTCAACATCGGCGGCAACAACGAGTGGCGCAATATCGACATCGTGCACCTGGTCTGCGACCTGATGGACGAGCGGTTGGAGGGGGCGCCTGGTGAGAGCAGGCGGCTGATCACCTTCGTGAAGGACAGGAAGGGCCACGACCGCCGCTATGCCATCGATGCCTCGAAGCTCAAGCGCGAACTCGCCTGGGAGCCGGCCTACACCTTCGAGCGCGGCATCGCCGAAACCATCGACTGGTACCTGGCGAACCAGGAGTGGGTCCAGGAGGTTGCCTCCGGCGCCTACCGCGACTACTACCAGGCGCAGTACGGGGCAATCTAGGGCGGGGGCCTGCGCTGCGTAGTGCCCAGCCAATCTTCCGCCAGCTTCCCAAACTGTCATTCCCGAAGCGATTCTGATCGGGAATCCAGCTCCTAAACGACGTGAAATCTGGATCCCCGATAAGGGCATTCGGGGATGACAATCTCATAGCGGAAGATTAGGTTGCCGGTTTTCAGGTGAAGGGTTCTCTCAGATTTTCTCCGTGTCTCCGTGGCTAATGGTTCTGCTTTATGATTCTTTGCTTTGCTTCTTTGCGTGAGCTGTTTTGTCCTGGAGGGTTTTTTGAGATTCCTGCGTTTCCCCACCGATAAGATCGTCTGGCTCCTCCTGCTCGTTTCCCTGATCCTTTACCTGGGCCAGTATTACGCCTTCGGCCGCCCCGAGGAAATAGCCTTCAGCTTCGTGTCGAACGTGGCCTTCCTGCCGGTCTACGTCCTCTTCGTGACCCTCATGATCGAGCGCGTGCTCAAGGAGCGCGAGCGCGAGGCGATGATGAAGAAGCTGAACATGGTCATCGGCGTCTTCTTCAGCGAGATCGGCACCGAACTCCTCCACAGGTTCATGGCGTTCTATTCCGACGGCCACGAGCTCTCGAAGAGACTGCGCCCGACGGTTCATTGGAGTGAGGCGGACTTCGACTCCGCCCGCGATTTCATGAGAGGCGAGGATGTCTACCTCGATGCCCGGCTCGGGGACAGGGAAGCCCTCAAATCCTTTCTTGTCGAGCGCAAAGGCGTAATGCTGACCCTGCTCGAGAACCCGAACCTCCTGGAACACGACTCCTTCACGGACCTCCTTTGGGCGGTGCTGCACCTGAGCGAGGAACTCCAGGCCCGCCGCTCCCTGCAGGGGCTCCCGGAGACCGACCTCGACCATCTCTCGGGCGACATGAAGCGGGCGCACACCCATCTGCTGATCCAATGGATCTCGTACATGTGGCACCTGCACGACGATTACCCCTACCTCTACTCCCTTGCCGTCAGGATGAACCCGATGAACCCGGAGGCGCGCCCGGAGGTCAGCTGAATGACAGTAGAAAATCGTTGCAAAATTGCCAGCGGTGCCTTATATATACACACTTCACTGACTGCCACTACCCCCGCCTGGAAGGTGACCTCCGTTTGAACGAAAAGCAGACACTGGCAAAACTTCGACAAGACATAGATGGGGTCGATGACCGCATCCTCGAACTCTTGAACCAGCGGGCGAAACTCGTGATGCAGGTCGGGTCCATCAAGTCCCGCAACAGCAGCGAGTTCCACGTTCCCAGCAGGGAGAGGGAGATCTACGAGCGCCTGACTGCAAACAATCCCGGGCCCTTCCCGTCGGATGCCTTGCGCGGCGTCTTTCGCGAGATCATCTCCGCCTCCCTGGCGCTCGAGTCCCCGATGAAGGTGGCCTTCCTGGGCCCGAACGCCACCTTCAGCCATCTGGCCGCCATGCAGCAGTTCGGCCTTTCCGCCGAGCTCCGCCCTGAGCGCTCCATCCCCGCGGTCTTCGAGGCTGTGGAGAAGGGCGAGGCCTATTACGGCGTGGTGCCGGTGGAAAACTCCACCGAGGGAATGATCTCCCACACGCTCGACATGTTCATGGAGAGCGAGCTCAAGATCAACGCCGAGGTGCTGCTGGAAGTCTCCCACTTCCTCCTCTCCCGCACCGGCCGCTTCGAGGACATCAAGAAGGTCTATTCGCACCCGCAGCCGCTGGCCCAGTGCCGGAAGTGGCTGGCCGAAAACCTCCCCAACGTTCCGCTGGTTGACGTGGCCTCCACCACCCTGGCCGCCCAGATTGTCGGCGAGGATTACACCGCGGCAGCCATCGCCAGCGAGTACGCCGCCTCCATCTACAACCTCAAGGTGGTCAAGGCCCGCATCGAGGACCAGGTCAACAACTTCACCCGCTTCCTGGTGGTCGGGAGGAAGATCGCCGACAAGTGCGGCGACGACAAGACCTCGCTCATGTTCTCGGTCCGCGACGAGCCGGGCATCCTGCACCGGATGCTGGAGCCCTTCGCCAAGCGCGACATCAACCTCTCCAAGATCGAGTCCCGCCCTCTGAAGCGCAAGGCATGGGAATACATATTCTACCTGGATCTCACCGGCCACATCACCGACCAGGAAGTCGCCGATGCAGTGCAGGAGCTTTCCGCCTGCTGCCAATTCGTAAAAGTCCTGGGGTCGTATCCGCGGGCCCGTTCATGAGGGGAAGGTAGCGATGCCTCTCGTGAAACGAATGGCCGTCATTGGCGTCGGTCTGATCGGCGGCTCATTGGCTCGCATCCTGCGCGAAAAAGGGGCGGTCGGGGAAGTCGTCGGCATCGGCCGCGGCGAGGCCAACCTCAAGCGCGGCGTCGAGCTGGGCGTACTGGACAGGTATTGCCTCGATTCCAAGGAGGGGGTGCTGGGCGCGGACCTGGTCTTCGTGGCCACGCCGGTCTGCTCGATACCGACCGTGGTGGCCGAGATAGCACCGTTTCTCTCTCCCGGCTGCATCGTAACCGACGGCGGCAGCGTCAAGGAATTCGTGGTTTCCGCCTGCGAGCCGCTGATGCCGGAAGGGACCTACTTCGTGGGCGGCCACCCCATTGCCGGGACCGAACACTCCGGAGTGGAGGCCTCCTTCGCGACGCTTTACCAGGGGAAGCGCTGCATCGTTACCCCGACCCCCAATACCGACCCTGCCGCCCTGGCCAAGGTGGTGGAACTCTGGGAGATTGCCGGGTCGACGGTGCCGCTCATGGACCCGGTCCAGCATGACCTGGTGGTGGCGGCCATCTCGCATCTGCCGCACATGGTCGCCTACTCGCTGGTGAACGCCGTGGACGGCTACGACCGTTTCGGCGGCGACCTCCTCTCCTTTTCCGCCGGTGGTTTCAGGGACTTCACCCGCATCGCCTCTTCCGATCCGGTCATGTGGCGCGACATCGCCCTGACCAACCGCGAGGCGATCCTGGAGATGATGGACTTCTTCTCCGGGTACCTGGCCCAGCTGCGCGGGCTGGTGGAGGCGGGCGATGGCAAGGGGCTTGAGGCCTTCTTCCTCAACTCGAAACAAAAGCGGGACGCAATTCTGTAATGAACGCTCGCGGCAAGGATGCCGCTCCTACAACGGGATAGCCCACGTTATGCCTAAGTTGGAAGCGGTAGTCCCTGTAGGAGCGCCCTCCGGGCGCGAACCCTTACAGCGAGATGCCGCTCCTACGGCACGACATGCGGTCAGTTAGAAGTTGTGGATATACAAGCCAAACTCTCAGGGGTGTTATGAATAGCTATACCGTCCAGACCGCCAAGGGCCTGCGGGGCGAGATCAAGGTCCCCGGCGACAAGTCCATATCTCACCGCTCCATCATGTTCGGCTCCATCGCCTGCGGGATCACCAGGGTCACCGGCTTTCTCCGCGGCGAGGACGCCCTCGCGACGCTGCAGGCGTTTCGCGCCATGGGAATCGAGATAGTTGACGACGGCGTGGTCCTTACCATCCATGGCAAAGGGCTGCACGGTCTCTCCGAGCCGCAGGACGTGCTCGACTGCGGCAATTCCGGAACCTCGATGCGCCTTCTGGCCGGGCTTCTGGCGGGGCAGAACTTCTTCTCCATCCTCTCCGGCGACAAATACCTGAGGGCCCGGCCCATGAAACGCGTGGTCGGACCGCTGGCCCAGATGGGCGGCCGCATCCACGGTCGCCTGGGAGGGGACAAGGCGCCGCTGGCGATTCAGGGCTCGAAGCTGAAGGGGATCGAATACGATTCGCCGGTGGCGAGCGCCCAAGTCAAGTCGGCCCTCATGCTGGCCGGCCTCTACGCCGATGGTGACACCGTCATCCGCGAGGCTCACCTCTCCAGGGACCATTCCGAAAGGATGCTGCGCCACTTCGGCGCCACGGTAGAGAGCTTCCCCGGTGGTGTCAGGTTGAGCGGAGGGATCGAACTCTCCGGACGCGAGATAGCGGTGCCGGGCGACATCTCTTCGGCTGCGTTCTTCATGGTCGCGGCACTGATCGTCCCGGATTCCGAGCTGCTGATCCGCGGCGTGGGTGTCAACCCGACCAGGACCGGAATCATCGACATCCTTCAGGCCATGGGGGGCGAGATCGAGCTGCTGAACCCCCGCGAGGAGTCTGGCGAGCCTGTGGCGGATGTCCGCGTCCGCAGCTCGAGGCTTAAGGCGATCGAGATCTCCGGCGAACTGGTGCCGCGGGCCATCGACGAGTTCCCGGTCATCTGTGTAGCGGCCGCTCTCGCCGAAGGGACCACCATTGTGAGCGGTGCCTCCGAGCTGCGGGTGAAGGAGACTGACCGGATCGCCGCCATGGCGGCGAACCTGCGCCGCGCCGGGGTGCAGATCGTGGAGACTCCCGATGGCATGGAGATCACCGGTGTGGAACGCCTCAACGGCTGCTCCGCGGAGAGCTTCGGCGACCACAGGATTGCCATGTCGATGATGGTCGCGGGACTGGCCGCAGCAGGGGAGACCCGCGTCTCCGACGTAGACTGCATCGCCACCTCCTTCCCGGGCTTTCGCGAACTCCTGATGGGGGTCGTCCGGCATTGAGTGCTGCAGTGAGGGGAAACGGGGTCATCGTTGCCATAGACGGTCCGTCCGGCGCGGGTAAAAGCAGTCTCACCAGGCTTCTGGCACAGCGCCTGGGCTATGTCCATATCGACACCGGCGCCATGTTCCGGGCCGTGGCCCTCATGGCCAAGCGTGCGGGGCTCGTCTGCGAGGACGACCAAGGCTTGGCAGGACTCTGCCGCGGGCTGAGCATAAGCTTCTTCCGTCAGGGTGAGAGTTGCCGGGTTCTGGTGAATGGCGAGGACGTATCTTCCGCCATCAGGACCGAGGAGATCGGGCTCTTCACCTCCTGCATCTCGGCCAGAAAGCCGGTCCGCGACGCGCTCCTTGAGATGCAGCGGGCCATGGGGCAGGCAGGGGGGGTGATTCTCGAAGGGCGCGACATCGGGACCGTGGTCTTCCCCGACGCCGAGGTCAAGTTCTTCCTTTCAGCCAGCGCCGAGGAGCGGGGGAGAAGGCGCTACCTCGAGCTCGCGGCCCGCGGTGAGCGGGTGACCCTGGAGGATACCATCGCCAAGGTGATCCAGCGCGACGAACAGGACGCAAGCCGCGAGCACGCGCCGCTCAGAAGAGCCGAAGACGCTGTCACCATAGATTCCACCTCGCTGTCCATAGAAGAGGTGCTGGAATTCATGGAGCGCACGGTACGGGAGCGGATCGGAAAAAACTAAACCTTTGGCCACGGAGGAAATCGGAGAAGGCTCCTTCATCATCGGGTTTCTCTGATCTTCTCCGAATTTCTCCGCGGCAAACGGTTGGTCATTATGAGGAACAGCCAAATGGAAGTAATTCTCGCTAAACAGGCAGGCTTCTGCTTCGGCGTCAAGCGCGCCACCCATCTCGCCTTCGAGGCCGCCGACAAGCGCGGCGAGACCTATACGCTCGGGCCGATCATCCACTCGCCGCAGGTGGTGCAGCGGCTCGAAGAGATGGGGGTGAAGGCGCTGGGGGACGTCCACAGCGTCGAGCACGGCACCATCATCATCCGCTCCCACGGCGTGGCCGCCGAAGAGCTGGAGGCCGCCGTCAGCCGCAACCTGGAGATCGTCGATGCCACCTGCCCGTTCGTGAAGAAGGCCCAGGAGCATGTCGCCAGCCTCTCCCGGGCGGGCTACGACGTGGTGGTGGTCGGCGACGCGGACCATCCTGAAGTGCAGGGGATCGTTTCCTATGCCACCGGGCGGGTCTTCGTGGTCGGGTCTGGGGAAGAGGCTGAACAGCTTCCGCGCATGTCCAAGATCGGCGTAGTCGCGCAGACCACGCAGTCGTCGGAGAACCTGAAGGCCGTGGTCACCGCCTGCCTGAGCAAGGGGGGAGAGATCCGGGTCTATCACACCATCTGCGACGCCACCGCCGTGCGCCAGGAAGAGGCCAAGGCTCTGGCCGGCAAGGTCGACTGCATGATCGTGATCGGCGGCTACAACAGCGCGAACACCAAGAGGCTCGCCGAGGTCTGCTCGGAGCTCTTGCCGCGCACCCACCACATCGAGACAGCCTGTCAGCTCGACCCGTCCTGGTTCAACGGGGTGGAGAAGGTGGGGGTCACCGCGGGGGCCTCGACGCCGAAATGGCTGATCGACGAAGTAATGGACCGGATACGGGAAATAGATCGAGAAATACGTTGAAATTTTTCACAGATGTGATAAATTAGCTCGATTTTATATGGAAGATTAAACTAGGGGGTACAGGCTCTGATGGGTGATGAAAAACAGTTTTACAAGAAAAAAGATATGCCGATTAGGCGGTTACACGATACTGACGAGGAGCTGGAGCAGTCGGAGCAGGGTGGCGAGTTCGCCGACCTCTTTCAGGACAGTCTGAGGCAGCCGCAGAGCGGCGAGGTCGTCAAGGCGGTGGTCGTTCAGATCGAGCAGGACGTGGTCCTGGTCGATGTCGGCTACAAGTCCGAGGGTGCCATCCGCATTGGTGAGTTCATCGACGAAAGCGGCGAGCTGACCGTCAAGGTGGGCGACGAGGTCAACGTCTACTTCGAGCGCGGCGAGAACATCCGCGGCCACATGGTCCTCTCCAAGAAGAAAGCCGATTCCCAGGTTGCCTGGGAGAAGATCGCGGCTGCAGGCGAGGGCGGGGTAATCGAAGGGAAGATCACCGGCAAGGTGAAAGGCGGCATGACCGTCGATGTCGGCGTCGAGGCCTTCCTCCCGGCTTCCCAGGTTGACCTCCGTCCCGGCGGCAACATGGATCGCTTCGTAGGCCAGAGCTACGAGTTCCGCATCCTCAAGATGAACCGCAAGCGCGGCAACCTGGTCCTTTCCCGCCGCGTGCTGCTCGAAGAAGAGCGTGACAAGGCGAGGACCGAGACCCTGGCGACCCTCAAGGAAGGCGACATCGTCAACGGCGTGGTCAAGAACATCGCCGAGTACGGCGCTTTCGTGGACCTGGGCGGCGTCGACGGCCTGCTGCACGTCACCGACATGTCCTGGGGCCGCCTTGGCCATCCCTCCGAGATGGTTAAAGTGGGCGACACCGTGAAGGTGATGGTCCTCAAATACGACAAGGAAAAAGGGAAGATCTCCCTGGGCCTCAAGCAGACCGTGCCCGATCCCTGGCTCAACGTCTCCGAGCGTTACCACGAGGGCGAGCGCGTGAGCGGCAAGGTCGTAAGCCTCACCGACTACGGCGCATTCATCTCCCTCGAAGACGGCGTCGAAGGCCTGGTGCACGTCTCCGAGATGTCCTGGACCAGGAGGGTACGTCACCCGTCCGAAATCCTCAAGGTCGGTGAAGAGGTCGAGGCCGTCATCCTGGGCGTCGATCCGGGCAACCGCAGGATCTCCCTGGGCCTCAAGCAGACCGAAGTGAACCCCTGGACCGTGATCGGCGACCGTTACCCGGTCGGCACCAAGATCGAAGGCCAGATCAAGAACATCACCGACTTCGGCGTCTTCATCGGCATCGAGGACGGCATCGACGGCCTGGTCCATGTCTCCGACATCTCCTGGACCCGCCGCGTCAAGCACCCGGGCGAACTCTTCAGCAAAGGCCAGACCGTTCAGGCCGTCGTCCTCAACATCGACGTCGAGAACGAGAGGCTGTCCCTCGGCATCAAGCAGCTCGTGCCCGATCCGTGGGACGAGATCCCCAGGAAGTACAAGCCGGGCTCCAGGGTCAAAGGGCGCGTCACCTCCGTGACCGACTTCGGCGTCTTCCTCGAGATCGAAGAAGGGATCGAAGGCCTGGTCCACGTCTCCGAGCTTTCCCATGAGAAAGTCGCTTCGCCGAAAGACTTCGCCAACGTCGGCGACGAACTCGAGGCAGTGGTGCTGAGCGTCGACACCGTCGAGAAAAAGATTGCTCTCTCCATCAAGGCGCTGCAGTCCGCGATCGAGAAGGCCGAGATGGCTTCCTACCTTGGTTCGCAGGGTGAGGCAACCTCCAGCTTTGGCGATCTGCTGAAAGAGAAGCTGAAGAAAAGCACCGAGGAATAGAAAAATCGCTTCGCCGACAGGTGTGTAATTTAATTGCTGATTTTTTGAGGTGTGTATATGACTAAGAGCGAACTGATTGACAAACTGGTTGAAGTGCGCGGCGTCCTTTCTCGCAAGGAGTCCGAGGCAGTTGTATCGCTGGTCTTCGACGCCATGAGCGAGGCGCTCACTGCCGGAGACAAGGTCGAGATCCGTGGATTTGGCAGCTTCACCATCCGTGATCGGGAGCCGCGCGAGGCGAGGAACCCGAAGAGCGGAGAGATCGTCAGCATCCCCTCCAAGAAGACCCCGTTCTTCAAGACCGGGAAAGACCTTCGTGAGCGGGTAAACAACCTGTAGACCGGATAAAACCGGATCGGCCCGGATGGCGGAATTGGTAGACGCAAGGGACTTAAAATCCCTCGTTCGCAAGGACGTGCCGGTTCGACCCCGGCTCCGGGCACCAAGTAAGAAACTGACAATATTGTGGTAAAAAGAAA
>NZ_JBXKJL010000128.1:0-25587 GCF_056994735.1 Geomonas sp. | reverse complement strand
CTGACGATCCCCCGCATGACCCCGTTCGGGTTTTCCACGGTTATCTCATAGCGTGCCGTCCCGTGCCGATAGCTTATGCTGAAGCCCTGCCAGGCGCGGGGGATGCACGGGTCCAGGCGCAGGGCTTCCCCTCGCACGGCAAGCCCCAGGATCCACTCCACCCCCGCGCGGTAGAGCCAGCCAGATGAGCCGGTATACCAGCTCCACCCCCCCCTCCCTACATGCGGCGGTTCCGAGTAGACGTCCGCCACCGCCACGTAAGGCTCCACCTTGAAACGGTGCACCCCGTTGCGGTTGGCGGCGTGGTTCACCGGATTGATCAAGGCAAAGAGTTCATGGGCCTTGTCACCGTTACCCTGCATGGCAAAGGCGATCGCGGACCATGCGGCGGCGTGGGTATACTGGCCGCCATTTTCGCGGATGCCGGGGAGGTACCCCTTGATGTAGCCCGGGTCGTGAGGGGTCTTGTCGAACGGGGGCGTGAATAAAAGGACAAGCTCATCCCCCGGCCGGACCAGGTATTCATCGACCGATTGCATGGCCCGCCTTGCCCGCTCCGGGTCGGCCGCCCCGGAGATGACCCCCCAGTTCTGGGCGATGGAGTCGATCCGGCATTCGGTGTTGGACGCCGAACCGAGCGGCGTGCCGTCGTCATAGTAGGCGCGCCGGTACCACGCGCCGTCCCACGCTTCTTTTTCCAGGGCCTCTTTTAAACGGGCCGCGTGCGCACGCCACCGCTTCGCCCGTTCCTGTTCGCCCCGCCCCGCTGCCACCGGGACGAACAGGGAAAGAGCGGCGTGGAGGAACCAGGCGAGCCAAACACTTTCGCCGCGCCCTTGGTGTCCGACGCGATTCATGCCGTCGTTCCAGTCCCCTGTTCCCATCAGCGGAAGGCCGTGCTCCCCCGTTTCCAGGCGCAGGTCGAGGGCGCGTGCGCAGTGCTCGTAGACGGTTGCCGACTCCTGCGAGACGCGAGGCTCGAAATAGGCGTCTTCGCGTTCAGGGGGGATCTCTTCCCCCTCCAGGAAGGATGCCTGTTCGTCGAGGACGCTCGCATCTGCGGTCACCTCGAGATAGTTGGAAACGGTGTAAGGAAGCCAGACGAGATCGTCGGAGAAATGGGTGCGGACCCCCCGTCCCGTCGGAGGGTGCCACCAGTGCTGCACGTCGCCCTCCCGGAACTGGCGCCCGGAAGCCCTGACGATGTGGGTGCGGACCAGGGCCGGGTCGGCCACGGCGAGGGCCATGCCGTCCTGGAGTTGGTCGCGGAAGCCGTAGGCCCCGCCGGCCTGGTAGAACGCCGACCGGGCCCAAAAGCGGCAGACAAGGGTCTGGTAGAGGAACCAGCGGTTCAGCATGAGGTCCGTGGCCCGGTCGGGGGTCCTGACCTGGACCTTGCCGAGTTTCTCCTCCCACTTTTCCAGCACCGCCGCCAGCTCTTGCCGGGGGTCGAGCGCGCGCCAGCGCCTGATCAACCCGCGAGCCTCCGCCTGGTCCCTGGCCTGCCCGAGGAGCAGAACCAGTTCCACACGTTCGCCCGGGGCGATGTCGACCCTGGTCTGGAGCGCGCTGCACGGGTCGAGACCGGCCCCCGTCCTGCCGCTTAGAGCCGTGTCTTTGACGAGCCCCGCCGGCTGCTCCAGGGAGCCGTTTCTTCCGACGAATTCGATCCGGTCGGCGGTCCATGAGCTCTGGCGCCCTGCGAGATCGACGAAGGCGATCCTGCCGCCGAATTCGGCATGCCATGGGTTTCTGGCGAACATGGCCCCGGTCTCGTCATCCATGGCGGTGACGATATAGGGGGCGGAAACCGTACGCGTGAAGCCCAGGACCCATTCGAGATAGGCGGTCACGGAAAGCCTGCGCTCCCCTGATGAACGGTTCTCCAGGGCCAGGAGGGATATCTTGACCGGGTCGGTCGGACTGACGAACTGCGTCAGTTCGCTCCAGACGCCGTGGGAGAGGTGTTCGAACCGGCTGTATCCCTGGCCGTGCCGCGCGATGTAGCTGGCGCTTTCGACCCGTATCGGCAGTGCGGTCGGGCTCCAGATAGCGCCGCTGTCGCGGTCGCGGAGGTAAAAGGCCTCGCCGGAGGGGTCGGATACCGGGTCGTTGGACCAGGGGGTGAGCTGGTTCTCGCGGCTGTTGAGGGACCAGGTATAGCCTGCACCCGACTCGGAGACCTGGAAACCGAAGCTTTCGTTGGCGACGACGTTGATCCACGGGGCCGGCGTCTGCTGCCCCCGGCCCAAAACGATCACGTATTCCCGCCCCTCTTGCGCAAAACCGCCGAGGCCGTTGAACAACTCCAGCGGTGGCGCTTCGAGAGCGGCCGATTCGGAGGGGTGCCTGGGGAACTGGCGGCGCGCCGGGTGGACCGTCCGCTCCTCCTGATGGCGCATGCGCATGACCTGTTCGGTGAGGCTACCGTCCCGGGCTGCGAGCACGATGCGGGGGGCCGTCTGCAGCAAGAGCCGTTCGTCGGGGCTCAGGAGGTCGGCGCGCAGGACGAAGATCCTGCCGCGGTTTTCCTGCAGGGCACGGCCTCCGGCAAGGCTTGTGCTCACCATGCCCTCCAGGGAGTGCTGCAACTCCTGGGTGTAGGAGGTCTCTTTTTCGTTCAGGATGACGAGGTCCACTGCCAGGAATTTCAGCCGCCAGTACTCATGGGCTCGCAGCAACTGACGGACGATCCCCCTGTCGTCGACGTCATCGATGCGCACGAGGACGATGGGATAATCCCCCGATATCCCGAATTTCCAGAGATCGGTAACGTTGAGGACGCTCAGTTTCAGGAACTCGTCGCGCGGGCGCATGGCGGGGTCCGAATAGAGGAGGCGGTTGGCCAGATGCTGGAAGAGGTGGGCCTCGCCCCGCTCGATCCCCAGGTAGTGGAGCTGGATCTGGGAATGGGTCCAGACGAGGGTCGTGGTCCGCTCGAAGGAGGCCGGGTCGTGGTACTTGTCGGCCAGGAGAAGGATCTCCTCGCTGGTCGCGGCGACCATGGTCGAGAAGGTGATGTGGCTCGTCGTTCCCGGTTCGACCCGCGCCCTGGCGCGGAGGCTGAAGATCGGGTCGAGGACGGGACCGACCGTGTTGGACAGGGGGCGCCCGTCCATGATGGAAAACGGCCTGCGGATCGTCTGGCCCCGCCCGAGGAAACGCATCCGGTCCGTCTCGTACTCTATGCCGCCGATGGTTCCCCCCTCCACGGCGACCACGTGGGCGGCCCAGACGTGGGGGTCCTCCGCGGAGCGCGGGCTGCGGTGGGCCAGAAGTCCGCTGACATCGTGATGGTATTCCGTCCGGACGAACAGGTTGGAGAAGGCCGGATGGGCTGTGTCGGCGCCCTGGGGAGCGAGCACGACCTCGGCGTAGGAGGTGACCTCGATCTCCCGGGGCAAGCTCCCTTTGTTGGTGATGGAAAGGCGGCGGAGCTCGGCGTCGTCCTCAGGCGACAGGATGATCTCCAGGGTGGTGGTCAGCGTTCCGTCGTGCCGGGTGATGCGCGCCCTGTCCTCGGCGAAGGTCACCTCGTACTGCTTCGGCTCCGAACCGGTCGGCTGGTAGGCTGCGGACCACACCCCCCCGCTTTCCGTGTCGCGCAGGAAGATATAGCTCCCCCAGGCGTCCCGGGTCACGTCCTCGCGCCAGCGCGTGACGGCGATGTCCCGCCAGCGGCTGTAGCCGGAGCCGGCGGCGGTGACCATGACGGCGTAGCGGCCGTTGGAGAGGAGGTGGGTCGAGGGGAGGCGGTGGTAGGGGGAGTTGAAGCGGCGCAGCACGGGCTGGACCGCCTCCCAGACCCTGGCGGTCTGGACCTGGTCGGCGAGCGGGCGGGCCACGCCGACGTCGCGGGGCATCCGTTCCTGGAGGAGGAGCTCGGCCGCATGGATGATCGGCTCGCGGTGGAAGCGGTGCCGCATGATGCCGCCGTGGATGACGTTGTCCAGAGCCACGAGCGACATCCCCTGGTGGTGCGCCATGTACGCCCTGATCACTGCTGCCCTCGCCCCTTCCGGGAGTCTCTCGCGGGTGAAATCGAGCGCTTCGTAGAAGCTGTAAGGTCCACGCCCCCCTGCCTCGTCGAGCAGCCTTAGGTTGTGCGCCGCGGCGGCGGGGGCATACATCGCCGCCAGCACCGTGGCGTAGGGGGCGATGACGAGGTCCTGGCCTAGGCCGCGCTTTAGCCCCAGGCCGGGGATGCCGAAGGCCGAATACTGGTAGGCAAAGGAGAGGTCGCGGATGTTGTAGGCGGATTCCGATATCCCCCACGGCACGCCGTTCTCTTTCCCGTAGCCGATCTGGCGCGCGACGGCAAACCGGCAGGTCCGGTCCAGCAGGCTGCCGCGCGGTGTGAACATGATCAGGGAAGGCATCAGGTACTCGAACATGGAGCCGGACCACGAGACCAGGGCGGCGCCCTTCCCCGCGGGGACCAGCGTCCGGTTTAGCCGGAACCAGTGGGAAGGGGGGGCTTCCCCCTTGGCGACGGCGATGAAGCTGGTAAGACGCGCTTCCGAGGCGAGGAGATCATAGAAGCTCGGGTCGAGGCGTCCGTCATCGGCACGGTAGCCGATCGAAAAGAGCCGGCACCCCGGGTCGAAGAGGAAGCTGAAATCCATCTCGTCGAAGAGACGCCGCGCCCTCCGGGCGATCCCGTCGAGCCGTTTCACGAGCATGCCGCAGCTCTCCCGCGACCCTTCGAAGGCCTTGACCAGGGCGTCGAGACGCGCGTTCAGCTCTTTGTCGCTGCTGGACGCCTGGAGCCTGAGGAGCTTCTCGACGGCGGCTTCGCAGAGCTCGGGCATGCGCGTCAACGCTATGCCGGGCGCGAGGAGGTCGCGGAAGGCGCTCCAGAGCACCTGTTCTTCGCCGGCGAGTTCCTTTTCGACCGGCATCCATTTTCCCACCAGCCGCCCCCAAGGGAGGAGAAGGTCGAGGTCGCGCCGGTGGCTTCTGACGTCGTCCCGAAGAAGCTCCGCCCAGGCGGCAGCCTCGCTCGTTTCACCCGCCGCGGTTTCTTCCGCTACGGACCGGACTGCCTGGACTACCCCCTCAGCCTTGGCCTCCAGCGAGTCCCAGAAGGAGGCGACTGCGGCGAAATCGGCCGGCGGCGCCTGGACGACGCGGGACTCCAGCTCGGTCATAATTTCGAGCAGGCGCGGCACGGCCCGTTCTTTTCCCAGCCCCTGCAGGGCAAGGCGAAGGAGACGCGCGGTATCGCAGCAGCCAGGTTGGGCGGCGGGGGATAAGATGGGGGCCCTCGTCATCTCCTTGCATGCCTGGGAGAGCGCGAGGAGGTGACCGGCAAGATTGCCGCTGTCGACCGATGAAATGTACTTCGGTTCGAGCGTTCGCAGTTCCCGGGTTTCATACCAGTTATAAAAATGTCCCCGGAAACGGGGGAGGCTCTCCAGCGTCTCCAGGCTGTCTTCCAGCCTGTCCGCCGCGGCGGAGAGGCCGATCCAGCCGAAATCACGGGCTGCGACGACCGAGAGGAGATACAGGCCGAAATTGGTCGGTGAGCTGCGATGGGCGATGACCGGATGCGGCTCTTCCTGGAAATTGTCGGGGGGGAGCCAGTGATCCGCGGCGGTCACGAAGGTGGTGAAGAATCGCCAGGTCCGCCGGGCGACCAGGCGCAGGAGCGTCACGTCTTCCGCCGGCAGGATCTCGACCGGTTTGGTCGCGGGGGGCATGCTGATCCTTAGCGCAACGAGGGGGGAGATGAACCAAAGGATGATGAAGGGGGAGGCCGAGGCAAGTGCTTCAGGGTCGAGGATCGCCGTCATGAGCAAAGAGGCGAAGGCAATGATTTCGGCGCCGAGCATGCGCCGGAAAAAGAAGCGGCAAGAGTGGCAAGATTTCTTTTTCGCCTGGGCGGCTGTGACCCATTCGAGGAGCCTTCGCCGGGTGATGAAGAGACGCACCAGGGTCCTCCCCACGGCATCCAGCATGAGCCAGGCCTGATGGGCCAGAAGCGTCAGGGAGGCGGCCGTATGTCCGAGGCCGTCAAGGAGGTCGCCTAAGACCGCACGCAGGTGCTTCCTCGTGGAAATGCCGCGGCGGCGCGGCAACAGTCCGGTGATGAGCGAGATAAGCGGCCCGCAGGCGAGATCCGCGAGGACGAAGAGCGCCCAGACCGAGCGCGGAGCCGCGGGGACGAGCCAGGAGGCAAGGAGCAGAAAGAGCAGTCCCGGCGCCGAGAGGGAACGCCGCAGGTTGTCGATCATCTTCCAGCGTCCGATGATGGGGATATCCTTGCCCCGTTTACCGAAAATCCAGGGGAGGAGCTGCCAGTCCCCCCTTGCCCAGCGGTGGTGGCGGGAGGCGGCTACCTCCGCATGGGAGGGGAACTCCTCGAAGAGCGTGATGTCGCTGGCCAGGCCGCAGCGGGCGAAAATCCCCTCGAACAGGTCATGGCTCAGTATGGTGTTTGCCGGTATGCGTCCCGCGAGGGCGACCTCCAAGGCGTCCACGTCATAGATTCCCTTGCCGGTAAACGACCCTTCGCCGAAGAGGTCCTGATAGATGTCCGAAACCGCGAAGGCGTAAGGGTCCACTCCGCACGGCCCGGTAAAGAGGCGGTGATAGAGGGAGCGGTCGCGACGGGTGGGAAAGGAGGGGACGATGCGCGGCTGGAGCACCCCGTACCCTTCCACCACGCGCCCCAGGCGCTCGTCGAAGCGGGGGAGGTTCAGGGGGTGGGCCATGGAGCCTACGAGCTCGCTCACCGTTTTGACCGGCAGCCTGGTGTCCGCGTCCAGGGCGATGACGTAGCGTACATCGGACGGGAGCACCGTGGGGGAGCCGTTGACGGGGATGAAGCTGGTATCTGCGGCCCCCCGCAGCAGAAGGTTAAATTCGTGGAGCTTGCCGCGTTTGCGCTCCCATCCCATCCATTTCCCCTCACGCTCGTTCCAGATGCGTCTGCGGTGCAAGAGGAAAAACCGCGTTCCTCCGTCCGGTGCGGGTCCGTGCCGCGCATTGAGCTGCTCGATCCGCAGGGCCGCGAAGCCGAGAAGCTCGTTGTCGCCGGGGAGTATTTCGGCGTCCGCGTCGGGCCAGTCGGTCAGGAGGGCGAAGCGGACGTCGCCGTCCGGATTCGCCAGGTAGTGCACCTCGAGGAGTCCGATCTGCTCTTTGGTTTCGGCTTCGTTGACGAGAAGGGTTGGCACGGCCACGAAGGTGCGCAAGGTGGATGGGATTCCGCCGGCAAGTTCGAGCCGGGGAAGGTGGCGCGGTCCGATCTGCGCGGTCAGGAACCGGTTTACCAGCATGACCGCCATGTCGGAAGCGGGAAGAAGCGCCAGTACGCCGAACAGGCCAAGCCACGCCGGCGAAAGCTCAGCCCGGACGGTTTCCAGCATGGGAAAGGCCGCCAGGAGAAGGGTCGCGAGCACTACGCTGCCGAAATAGGCAGGTGTTGCCCGGGCCATGTACCAGCGCAGGACTCTGCGGCCTGGCGACGGGCGAAAGCCGATCTCCGCCTCGAAGGCCGTCCGTCCCTTGGAGATCAGGTAATAACCGGGATCCATGAGACGCCAGTCGGCCGCCTCCTCGCTCTGGCCGGCATTCATGCGAGCCTTTTCAGACTTGGCGATGACAAGCCGGGCAACTTCGAGTTCCTGGCGCCGCGCGCCCTTTGCCAGATCTTCGAGCCCGTGCCGGTAACGATCTCGGGTGACAAAATCCATCTCTGCGAAGAGGGAATCGGCGCGTAAGACTTCGTCCACCAGGCTGACCTCTTCGAAGAAGACATTCCAGGAATAGGCGGAGATAAGCCGCATGCCCGTGATGATGTTACGTACCGTCACGTTGTCAGCCGACTGGAGGCTGTGTTCCTGAAGGACGACTTCGTCTGGGGTCGTTCCCTGTGCCGCCAGCCTTTCCATGAGCCACTGCACGGCGAGGGCGGCCTCGTCTCCCTGGTTGCGCAGCCGCTGCACCAGTTGCACGGCGAAGGCCATGGGGAGCGGACTCTCCTCCATACCCCGCATGGCATTCCTGGCGGCCTGGAGCGAACGTCCGCTGATGCCGAGCAGGTCGTCGGCGATCCAGTCCGCTTCGCGTCGCGCTCTTTGCGAACCTACGATACGTACCGCGATGCGGCGCAGGTTCTCGATGAGCACGATACGCAGGGTGATGGGAACGGCCCACAACTCGCCGATGCTAAGGGGCTGGACGCGCTGGTAGGCCTGGACGAAGCGGATCAGCAACTCCGGGTCGAATCGGCTGTCCGTATGGGCGACAAAGGACCAGGCGAGTTCGTAGACGCGGGGGTACTTCTGGAGCGGCCCTCCGGCGAGCTTTGGGAGTTCCCGGTAGTACCTTGAAGGGAGGTGGTCATGTATGTCCCGCAGCTGATTGTCAACTATGTGAAAGTTGTCGAGGAGCCATTCGGCGGGCGGGGTGATGGCGCGCTCTTCGCGGACCGTTTCGGCGACGGCGTGGTACGAGGCCAGGAGGACGCGGCCGTTTTCCTGAACGCGAGCCGTGAGCCTGCGACCCCGGCGAGGGTCCTCGGTGACCTTCTGTTTGGCCGCGAGGCCTTCTCCGTGCTCCTCCAGGCGCTCTGCGCTGAATACCTCGTAGCGGATCGGGTCTTCGAAGACGACGAAAGGGTCGCTGAAGATCCGCGGAAGTTGAAGAACGTTGGAGATTCGATCTATCAGTTTCATCATGTCTCCTTGCGTCAGAGAAATGCGGCGAGGATAATCCCTGTTTCTTTCGGGATCACGGATGCCTACTTGTCTTGATGCGGTGCCAGGGAGCCATTGCCCCCCTCCCTCGTCCTTCCTTCAGCAAATAGATAAAAGCTTATCAGAAGTTGCAAATTTATCCGTATGAGTCAACGCGCAGGATCCTTTAAGCCGTGGGCCGTCCCCCTTATGATCACGGAACTATCTCCCAAAAAAAGGCTGTGCCCTTCCCCCCCCTTGACAAAGGGGGGAAGGGGGATTTGGTTTGTTTGAGCTGGCAAAATCCCCCTCGATCCCCTTTGCAAAGGGGGAATGTCCTATGGTGTTGCAGTACCTTTGTTTTGGACATAGCTCCGTATTTATTACAACCACTTACCTGATAAAATCTCTGCCATTGGTTTGACAGTATTTATTGGCCAACTTACAATTATCTTTAAGTGCAGCCATCAACGGTAGGGGGCGGCATGCTGAGAGAATTCGTAGTTTATTTGGCAACTCAGATATGTTGGAGGAACTATGAAAAAAGTGTTTACACTGTTGTTGACGGTTGTTTCTCTGTGCCCGCTTTTCACAGATTATGGATATGTTTGTAAAAGGTCAGCCCAGATACAATGCTGACCTGAAGCCGAGATCGAACTTATTGGAGTCATGGAGGGGAAAGATTCAGACTGTCCGGGATATTTACCGGGGGCGGAGAAGGGAGAGGGACCCGGGAACCGGCTCGAGTTCGAGGTTGCGGTAGAGTGACCATTTCCACGAGCCACGGATGGCTACGTCATCGGCTTCCCGGCCGTAGGGGCCTGGAAGCTTTGTTTCATCGACGATCGGTGGAGGGCCAAAAGGAGGAAATCATGAAGTACGCAACTCTCATGCTGGGCATTATATTCTTAACCGATGTCGGAATATGTTTGGGTGTTGATCAATCAATTTGCAGTACAGGTGAAATACACTATCACCCGAACGGTCAATTAAAATCATGCACACTAAAAGATGATTTTGCTATCAATGACGTAAAATGCAAACAGTATGCGCCCATCAGCCTGTACAAAAATGGAAAGCTTGAAGCCTGCGTGACAAGCGATTATTTCAATTATGGCCGTATCACTTGCAACCAGTATGGACAAGTCAGCTTCTACCCATCGGGCAAATTGAATACCTGCGATCTTTCCAAGACCATACAGATCGATGGCAAAACCTGCGCGCAGTTCGAATCGATTTCTCTCTTGGAAAATGGAAAGCTGAAGTCCTGCAGCACGCCACACTAATTTGGGAATAGAAGACGGCTCTCATCGTTACCTGATGCACAGGGATGCAGGGAAGAGTTTTATAGAGAAATGAAGCTCAGTAGTGCAGGCTGATTGTCATTTTCAGCTCCCGACCGTTGTATGGAAAGCTGGCGGCAGAAAACGATGGCGCACCGATCACGCCTTTTGCGTTGTTTGAAAAACCATAGCCTTCCTTGGGGATGCCGAGCCTGTTCGTATCGAGCTTGCCGTTCATATTCTCATCATGGACTACTGCCAGCGCATACCTTCCCGGGGGGATGTCTTCAAAGTCGCAGCGCGCTTGTGACTTCCGAATTTTTATTACCATAATATTCGTCGCTGAGTGCAGATACTCGGTGGGAAAGCCGACTGGTGATTCGAAAAGCGCACAAGCTACGGTTCCATTGCTGTTTCTTATGTTAAGAATTTTCACATGAATCCTAGTGCATTTGGATTGGGCCAATGCAAGGTCGGGAATACCCACCAACATCAGCATTGCCACCCATGCGACATATAGCAATCCCATAGCGATCCGTAACTGAGAATTATCGGCTGAGGAAAGTTTCATTTCACGACTCGAAGCCGATATAGGATATTCCCTTTTCGTCCGAAATTTCGCCCGATTCAAAGACTCTGTCCGGAAAGGTGGCCACCGATATAATCTGCTGCCAGGGGATGACAAAGTTGATTTTGTAACTCTTTGACGGACCGCCGTCTTTAGGGAAAACTGTCCACTTAGGGTTTTCAACCCACAATCCGTAACTGTCGAAATCTACAACTTTGGCATAAAAAAGCTTCGTATTTACTTCTGATTGAATAAGGCTACCGCTACTGGAGGCGAATTCTTCCCTGATATTAAGTAAAACGGTTTTACCGATATGTTTCTCGATCACCATTTTCCCCTCCGGTAAATTTTAGGGTCAAGGTCGGTCATTCTTACGCTCTCCATCCGTCTTTGCTTCAATTGATTAAATTTATCACAAAAAAGATTCCACGCTCACAGCCACGGCCGGCAAATCACGGGCCAGCATGACGAACACGGCAGTTGACAACGATCGGTCCTATTCCTCCCATTAACTCTCCTGTTGGCTTCCCCAGAGGTCGAATTCCGGTACCCCCTCTCACCACTTCTTCAAGATCTTGGCCACACAGCAAGTAGATCGAAGTAAGAAGAGTTATAATTTTGCAAACCGTTTCCCCCCATGGCTTTCAATACGAAGCCATTGTGGACCTCGGCAAGTTCGAAGTGTCAGCAGGATCAACTTGCTTGAACGTTTCGCCTGTTAATGACTGTAAGCCCTGGAGAGAATCCATCATGCCTACACCTGCCGGTAAAAAGGATTCGACGTTCTGGCAACTCCCCGTCTCGGCGCTCTTGGAACAGTTCGCCGCAAGTACAGAGGGTCTGAGCAGCGAGGAGGCGGCCCTCCGGCTGGCCCGGTTCGGCCCAAACCTTATCCACGGGGAACACAAAAAGGCGCCGATCCTGCAATTTCTCGCCAAATTCAAGAACCCCCTGGTCATCATCCTCCTTACCGCCAGCGCCCTTTCCGCCTTTACCGGCGACGCCGCGAGCTTCTTCATCATCGGCACCATCGTCCTCATCAGCGTGTCTTTGGACTTCGTCCAGGAATACCGGGCCGGGCAGGCAGCGGATCGTCTGCGCCAGTCGGTGGCTGTGCGCGGACAGGTGCTGCGCGACGGAAAGCTCCTGGAGATTCCGCTCGCGGAGATGGTGCCGGGAGACGTGGCGCTCCTCGCCGCGGGCGATCTGGTCCCCTGTGACGGCCGGGTTCTGGAGGCAAAGGACTTTTTCGTCAACCAGGCCCTTTTGACCGGTGAAGCTTTTCCGGTGGAAAAATCTCCGGTTGAACTCCCCGAGGAGACCGAAGTTCTCGATGCAGGCAACACCGTGCTCCTGGGGACATCGGTCGTGAGCGGCACGGCCAAGGTGCTGATGTGCCGCACCGGCGAGAAGACGGAACTGGGCGAGATTGCGGACACCCTTCTGGCCAAGGCCCCGCCCACCGCCTTCGAGGAGGGGACCCACCGTTTCGGGCTGCTCATCATGCGCATGACGGTGCTCCTCGTCCTGTTCGTCCTGTTGGTAAACGCCTACTTTCACCGGCCCTGGCTCGAATCGTTCCTCTTTGCCGTGGCCCTGGCGGTGGGGCTCACACCCGAACTCCTTCCCATGGTGGTCTCCGTGACCCTGTCGCGGGGCGCACTGCGCATGGCTGCCAGCAAGGTGATCGTGAAAAGGCTCGCCTCGATTCACAACCTCGGTAGCATGGATGTCTTCTGCACCGACAAGACCGGCACCCTGACCGAGGCCCGCATCCATCTGGAACGCCACCTGAACCCCCTGGGGAAGGAAAGTCAGCGGGTCCTGGAGCTGGCCTATTACAACAGCTTTTTCGAGACCGGTTTGAAGAGCACCCTGGATGACGCCATCCTGGAGCACAGGGAGATCGATGCGAACGGCTGGAAGAAGATAGATGAGGTGCCTTTCGACTTCGAGCGCCGTCGGATTTCGGTGCTCCTTGACAACGGCACGGGGAGGCTCCTCGTGGTCAAAGGTGCCCCCGAGGAGATCCTGCGGCTGTCGGTGCGCTTTGAGGCGGATGGGGAAGCGGAGTCGCGTCCTCTCGACGAAGCGGCGCGTGAAAGCATCAATGCGCAATTCGAGGCCTTGAGTCGGGAGGGCTTCCGGGTGCTGGGAATCGCCTCGCGACAGGTGGGGATGGACCATCCTCATGCCGTGGTAGGCGATGAATCGGAACTGGTCTTTGCGGGCTACGCGGCCTTCCTCGATCCGCCCAAGGTAAGCGCCAAGGCGGCCCTGGCGGGACTGGCCGCCGACCGGGTCGAGGTCAAGATCATCACCGGCGACAACGAACTCGTTACCCAGCATATCTTCGCGGAACTCGGCCTTCCCGTGACCGGGGTGCTGACCGGCGCAGAGATCCAGCAGTTGGACGATTCGGCACTCGCGGCGCGGGCAGAGCAGGTGAACCTCTTCTGCCGCGTGGCGCCCGCCCAGAAGAACCGGGTCATCCTCGCCCTCAAGCGGCGCGGCCATGTGGTGGGCTATCTCGGCGACGGTATCAATGACGCCCCGTCGCTCCATTCGGCCGACGTGGGCATTTCGGTCGACGGCGCGGTCGACGTGGCGAAAGCCGCGGCGGACATGATCCTGTTGGAGCAGGACCTGGGGGGGCTCCATGCCGGCGTCCTGGAAGGAAGGCGCACCTTCGGCAACATCATGAAATACATCATGATGGGCACCAGCTCCAATTTCGGCAACATGTTCTCCATGGCCGGGGCCTCGCTCTTCCTCCCCTTCCTCCCCATGCTGCCGGTGCAGATCCTGCTCAACAACCTCCTCTATGACGTATCCGAACTTCCTATCCCGCTGGACCGGGTGGACGACGATTACCTGAGCCGTCCCAGGCACTGGGACATGAACTTCATCCGCAACTTCATGCTGGTTATCGGTCCGGTCAGCTCGGTTTTCGACTTTCTCACCTTCTACGTCATGCTGGCGGTCTTCCATGCCGGAGAGGCGCTCTTCCACACCGGCTGGTTCATCGAGTCCATGGCCACCCAGGTGCTGGTCATCTTCATCATCCGCACCCGCAAAACCCCCTTCAAGAGCCGCCCCAACCCGTGGCTGATCGCCTGTTCGCTGACGGTCGTGGTGGTGGCCGCGCTGCTGCCGTTTACCCCTGCCGGCAGGCATCTCGGTTTCGTGGCGCCGCCGGCTTTCTTTTTCCTGATCCTGACCGCCATGTTGCTGGCTTACCTCCTGGCTGTGGAAGGGATGAAGAGGTGGTTCTTCCGCCGCTTTGCCGCTGAGTGACTCTTTACTTCCCCTTGATGCAGGAGAAAATCCAGCCATGAGCCGTCTCTTCAGTTTCTTACTGCAGGTAGTGCGCGGTTTCAGACGCAACCAGGGGTTCATGTTATCCGGCGCTGTTGCCTATTATACGCTGCTGTCCATCGTGCCCATGTCCATACTCGCCCTCATCGTGCTGACTAATTTTATAGAGGAACGGCAGTTGATTCACACCTTGTCGAGGTACCTGGAAATGCTGATCCCCGGCTATGCGGCAACTTTGACCGAGCAGGTGCGGGCATTCCTTGAACATCGTAAAGCCGTAGGTATCATCGGCTTTCTCGCCATGCTTTTTTTCAGCTCCACAGCCTTTTCCATTCTTGAAAGCGCCATGTCGGTGATCTTTTCCCCGCTGGGCAGCCGCCGCCCCCGCAACTTCCTCATGTCCGCGATTATCCCTTATGCGTACATCTTCGTGATGGGGCTGGGCATCGTGCTGGTGTCGTTCATTGTGGGTGCCATCGAGACACTTGAAAGCAGGCATTTGACATTTCTCCGCTGGAGTTTGAACCTGGGAGGCGCTACCGGGGAGGCACTTTATATCCTGGGGATAGTGGGCGAGGTGCTGATACTCATCTCCTTCTACCTGGTGATGCCCGTGGCGCGGGTCAGGTTTAGTCACGCGTTCATAGGCGGGATAACCGCAGCTGTTTTGTGGGAGATCACCCGCCGGGCGCTGATCTGGTATTACGCTGCCGTATCCATGGTGAATGTCATTTACGGCTCCATCGCCATTACAGTCGTTGCCCTACTCAGCATTGAGGTTGTTGCGGTAATCCTGCTGTTGGGAGCCCAGGTCATTGCGGAACTTGAGCGCAAACCCTGAACCTCTTTCCCCCCTTTCTTCAGATGAGCAAAATCTTTCAACGGATTCCGTTCTCTTATCAAGCGCGGAACTCCATGCATTCGTCTTACACTGCACTGTCTCAGCAAATGATGCTCATTGTGGCGCGCCTCCTTTTTCATTCTCTCAAAATCCCGGCAATGGCAGTCACCCGATCCCTGTTATGGAAAAGGAGAAAGCGGCTGATAGAATAGACAAATTGATGTGACATCCTGCCTTGGCATAAAAATCGAGCAGGCTTTGCCGCAGCATCAGAGATGCGGCCATGATGATTAAAGGCTGCGCAACCCATGAGGAGGATGCATGGACGGAAAAACTTCTCCAGAGCTCGCACCGACCGGCATCGAGGGCCTTGACGACATCCTGCGGGGTGGTTTCACGGCCGGGAAGATGCACCTCCTTTCCGGCAGCCCCGGCACCGGCAAGACGACCTTCGCGCTGCAATTCATCGCCGAAGGCATCAGGAGAGGGGAACGCTGCCTCTATATCGCGGTGGGGAGCTCCGAAAAGGATTTCGTCGCCCTGGCGGCAACCGGCGGGATAACCCTCGACCCCGACCTTTTCAGCGTCCACACGGTGGAAATCAGCCGGGAGATTCTCGAGGGGCCGGAGCGGAGGATTTTCCACCCGTCGGAAACGGAACCTGCGGACGCGATGAAGGCTTTGCTGGCTGAGGTCACGCGGCTGAACCCGAAGCGTCTGGTGATCGATTCGCTGTCGGACCTGCGGCTTCTCGCCGAGGGCGATACAGGCTACCGCCGCCTGATTCTCGCCTTGCGGAAGGAGTTCGCGGCCGAAGAGTGCACGGTTATCCTCATCAACAATGTCAGCGCCAGCCAAAGTGAAGTCGATCTGCACCTGGAGACCATGTGCCACGGGGTCATTCACCTCGAACAGGTGGTACTGGGATTCGGTCCGATAAGGAGGAGGCTCTTGGTCGTGAAAATCAGGGGGAGGGCCTACCGCAGCGGCTGGCACGACTTCAGGATCGTCACCGAAGGGATCCGCGTCTTCCCCACCCTGATAGCCGGGGAGCACAGAGAGAAAAGGCCCAAGGAGCTGGTTGCCAGCGGCAACGCACAGCTGGACCTCCTTTTGGGCGGCGGACTCGAGAAGGGAAGCACCATGGCCATCATTGGGGCCTCCGGGACGGGGAAAACGACGGTGGCCAACCAGTACGTGGTGGCTGCTGCAAAAAACGGCGAAACTGTGGCGGTGTACCTCTTCGACGAGACGGAGGAGGCATACCGTGAACGCGCCGCGGGCCTCGGGATGGCTGTTGACGGCATTATCGACAGGGGGCTGCTGACGCTTCACCAAATCGACGCGGCCGAATTCTCCGTCGGGGAGTTTACCGCGAGGCTTCGCCAGGAAGTAGAGGAGAGAGGTACCCGGACCATCGTCATCGACACACTGAGCGGCTACGCCAACGCCATGCCAGACGAGAGGTATCTGGCCATCCATCTTCACGAGCTTTTGACCTTCCTGTCGCACAAAGGGGTTACCACGCTCCTCACCGTGGAGCAGCACGGCGTCTTCGGTGTACAGGCGCTGGAACTTAAAAACGCCAGTTACCTTGCCGACACCATTCTCCTGCTCCGTTACTTCGAGCACCGCGGCAATATCAGGCGCGCACTCTCGGTCGTCAAGAAAAGGAGAGGACCCCACGAAGCGTCGATACGTGAACTGACCTTTTGCAAGGATGGCATCGTCATCGGCGAGCCCCTGGTCGAAATGCAAGGTGTGCTGATGGGGGTTCCGGTCCTTGATGTCTGACGCAGAGGGGACATACGGCAACGACCTGCGTGTGCTCGCGCTCCTGGCGGAGAGCCGGGATGCCGCCTCGATTCCCCTCGTCCTGGAGAAGATCGGTGTGGCCTCGATGATCTGTGGCACACCGGAAGAGATCTGCGCGGAAATCGATAAGGGGGCGGGAGCACTTCTCCTCGACGAGGAATCCCTTTCCCTTCGCACAAAGGAATTTCTGGTAGGGAGCCTGGACGGTCAGCCTCCCTGGTCGGAGCTGCCGATCATCGTCCTGCTGCGCTGCGGCCCGGAGACCCGGGCCGGCCGTGCCGCGCTGCTCCTCCCGGGAGACGTGACCCTGGTCGAAAGACCGGTTCGGGTGAACACGCTGGTGGCAATCGTCCGTTCCGCTCTGCGCAGCCGTCGTCGCCAATACCTGGTGCGGGACTATCTGCGGGCACTCGATCAATCGGAAGCGCGCTATCGCACCCTGTTCGATTCCATCGATGAAGGTTTCTGCGTTATCGAGATGATCTTCGATGAAGACGACAGGCCGGTCGACTACCGCTTTCTGGAGACCAACCCGTCCTTCGAGAAACAGACCGGGCTGGTCGATGCCGAGGGGAAGACGATGCGCGAGTTTGCGCCGAATTTCGAAGAGCATTGGTTCGAGGGCTATGGGCAGGTGGCTTTGACCGGCCAGCCGGTCCGTTTTCAGAATCGAGCCGAAGAACTGCAACGATGGTTTGACGTGTACGCCTTCCGTCTGGGAGAACCTGGGAGCAGGCAGGTTGCCGTCCTTATCAACGACATAACAGAGCGCAAGCGGGCGGAATCGGAACTGCACGAGGCAAAGGATGAACTCGAGGTGCGCGTCCAGGAAAGAACGGAGGAGTTGACCCGGGCACTACAGAACCTTCGGACCGAAACGGAGGAACGCCTCCTCGGGGTTGAGGAGCTTCGCTTGAAGGATCAACTTCTTATGCAGCAGAGCCGGCTGGCGGCCATGGGAGAAATGATCGGATTTATCGCCCATTAGTGGCGGCAACCGCTGAACTCCCTGGGGCTCATAGCGCAGGAATTAGCCTTCCGGTATAAACAGGGGATTTTCGACCAGCAGTATCTGGACACCGCAACGGCCGAAACGATGCGGGTAATCAGGCACATGTCGCAGACCCTGGACGACTTCAGGAACTTCTTTAAAGCCGAAAAGCTGAAGGTCCCCTTCAAGGTAATCGAGGTGATCACCAACACCATCAAGCTCGTTGAGGCAAGCTTCCGCGAGTACAACGTGGAGATCGCTATCTCGGTAGAGGATGACGTGGTCGTAGAGGGTTATGCCAACGAATACTCGCAGGTTCTCCTCAACATCCTGATGAACGCAAGAGACATTTGCCTGGAGCGGAATGTGGAAAAGCCGCGGATAGCCATCCGTGTCTTTTCCGAAGGGGGCAGGGCCGTGACGACCATCGCCGACAATGCCGGCGGTGTTCCCGAGGAAATTATGGACAGGATCTTCGATCCCTACTTTACCACCAAAGGACCGGAGCGTGGAACCGGTGTCGGATTGTACATGGCTAAAACCATCATAGAAAAAAACATGGAAGGTCATCTTACCGTGCGCAACACCCCTGAAGGAGCCGAGTTCAGGATCGAGGTCTGATCCCCTGGTGGCCATGCATCGAGAATTCGGCGCCGCGAGACCCAGCGCTAGCCAAGCCCTTTTCCTTACCTGATTAGCCCCCGCCAGCTTCCAAAACCGTCATTCCCGAAGCGATTCTGATCGGGAATCCAGCTCCTAAACGACGTGAAATCTGGATCCCCGATAAGGGCATTCGGGGATGACAAACTCATAGCGGAAGATTAGCGCCAATAAGTTTTCCTTGTCCAATACCCACATCAGAACTCCGTGCATTTTCCCTAGTATTGCTCCGATTCGAAGAAGATCTGTAGAGGGGAGGGGGGCAGCTCTCCGCTGGCAGAAGAGGCCGCGGTGGACGGGGCGCAGCTTCCCGGGTTGCCAATGAACTGCCGTTACCGCAGATTAAAGTGTTGACCGACTCACTCCTTTGTCTTATAGCTCTATGGAACGATACTATCTAAATTAACGCATGAGCTTGCCGTTTTGCAGCACAGCTGAACTTAGGTTCGCATGCAGTTAGTGAAGGGAAGAACCAGGTGAAACAGACGATTGCATCATTGTCCCCGGCAGAAGAGGAGATCCCCGAAGAGTACCGCATCAATGCCCCGATCCTGCAGGATTACTATCTGATCAACGGGGAGTTGCGCCAATGGGACGGCCCGTTGCAGGAGGTTCTGTCGCCGGTCCAGGTGCGGACGGGGGGAGGATCGGCCCGGAAGCGGGTAGGGGAGGCACCCCTGCTTTCGGTAGCGGCAGCCCTGGAGATCCTGGACGTCGCGGTGCAGGCCTACAGCAACGGACGGGGCACCTGGCCCACGATGTCGGTCGGGGAACGGATACAGAGCGTGCAGCGCTTCAGCTCTGCCGTGCAGGAGCAGCGCGGGGAGATCGTCAAGCTCCTCATGTGGGAGATCGGCAAATCGCTCGCGGAGGCGGAAGGGGAGTTCGACCGGGCGATCGCCTACATCCGCGATACCCTCGAGGCGTTGAAGGAACTGGACCGGGTCTCGTCGCGCTTCGTCATCCAGCAGGGAATCATCGGGCAGATCCGCCGCGCTCCGCTCGGCGTCGTGCTCTGCATGGGCCCCTACAATTTTCCGCTCTACGAGACCTTCACCACTCTCATTCCGGCGCTGGTCATGGGAAACACCATAGTCCTGAAGCCCCCCCGTTTCGGCATTCTGCTCTTTGCTCCGCTTTTGAAGGCCTTCCGCGATTCCTTCCCCCCGGGCGTGGTCAATACGGTCTACGGCGACGGCGAGGAGGTGCTTTCACCGCTGCTCGCCTCGGGACGCGTGGACGTGCTCGGCTTCATCGGGACCCACAAGGTGGCCGACGCGCTCCGCGCGACCCACCCCCGTCCCCACCGGTTGCGCTGCGTGCTCGGGCTGGATGCCAAGAACCCGGCCATCATTCTCCCCGACGCCGATCTCGATCTGGCGGTGAACGAATGTCTGCAGGGAGCCCTCAGCTTCAACGGCCAGCGCTGCACCGCGCTTAAGATCATCTTCGTGCACCGGAAGCTCGTCGCTCCCTTCCTGGAACGGATGGCTGCCGGAATCGGGGCGCTGAGATGCGGGGTGCCCTGGCAGGAGGGTGTAACGATAACAGCGCTCCCCGAGCCGGAAAAGCCTGACTACCTGGAGGGGCTCTTGCGGGACGCCGAGGCGCACGGAGCCAGCATCGTGAACGATGGCGGCGGCACTCGCAGTGGTTCCTTCTTTTACCCGGCGCTCCTCTACCCGGTGACCCCCGGCATGCGGATTTACGGCGAGGAGCAGTTCGGGCCGGTCATCCCGGTGGTCCCCTATGATGACCTGCGGGAGCCGATCGATTACGTGGTCGCCTCCAATTACGGGCAGCAGGCGAGCATCTTCGGGCGAGACGGCGATTCCCTCGCGCAGCTGGTGGATGCCCTGGTGAACCAGGTCTGCCGCATCAATATCAACAGCAAGTGCCAGCGGAGCCCCGACGGGTTCCCGTTCAACGGCCGGAAGAATTCCGCCGAGGGGACCCAGTCCGTGGCCGACGCCCTGCGCATCTTCTCCATCCGGATCGTGGTCGCCGCACGTGAAACCGAGGCCAACCGGGAGATCATCTCCGGTATCGTCAGGGAAAGAAAGTCCCACTTTCTCTCCACCGACTACATGCTGTGACCGAAGCTCAGGAAAGTGCGCCCTGACAAGTGGCGCAGGCGGGTGGTAGCAACTCTGTCAGCCGGCGTCGGCGCTAGAGAACCGGCAGCACGCCTGTCAGGCAATGTGACAAAATAATCAGTAGATTGAGCGACACTGGCCGTCGAGACCGGAGGTGCCCGATTGCAGAAATGCAAAGGCATCGTCCGGTCTTTTTATTTCACGATGACAGTCTGACTTTTTCGAAATCTGAATCTTGATAACTAAAAGGCTTGAGATAGTATTGTTCTAATTAAAACTTGGAGGTTTGCGATGAAAAAAATCGTCTGTCTTCTCGGAGTGATGGTGCTGGTAAACCTGACTGGGTGCGCGACGCATGACTATGTCCATACCCAGGTTGGTCCGTTGGCTGAGCGCCTTGGTAAACTCGAGGCTCAGGTCTCCCAAATTGGTGGCATGGCAGATGCCAACAGGGCTGCCATTGCACAGGTTAACAACAAGGCCCAGCAGGCTCTGGACGCTGCTAACAAGGCCGCAGGCGATGCCGAGAATGCCAAAGCGGCGGCCCTGAGCGCTGAAAATGCCGCGAAAGAGGCCGAGCAAATGGCGAAAAAATCCGAAAAGATCTTCAGGCTCGAGCAGAAAAAATAGTCGGAAACCACACGGATAGGGGGCTTGCCCCCTATCCGGAGCAGCTCTGGGCGAACACTGAGTTCATACCGTGCACCGATCATACCTTCTACGAGTGACGACGCTTCTCTGTCTTACCTGGTGCGCGGGCCTATCCCAACAGTGCGCGACCGGGGCTGAAATCCTCTTCCGTCAAGGTGTGGGCGGAACGGACGGTTCCCATACCATCATTGCTGACGATTCGCTCGTTGAACTGGCAGTGCGCTACGATGTTGGCTCCACCGAGATCGAAGCTGCCAATCCTGGTGTTGATCCATTTATCCCCCAGGAGGGGAGCACGGTCACGATCCCGGGACGATGGATTCTTCCAGACGTTCCGCGACACACAGGGATCGTCATCAACCTGTCAGAGATGCGCCTCTACCACTTTCTTTCCAGTAATAGCGATCTTGTCGAAACCTTCCCCATAGGCATCGGCGACGAGGGATGGGATACGCCCACCGGTACCTACCGCATCATCGAAAAGACGGTAAATCCGGTGTGGAACGTGCCCGCCTCCATACGTGCTCAGAATCCGGAGCTTCCTGCAACCGTGCCTCCGGGACCAGATAACCCCCTCGGTACCCACGCCCTGCGCCTGTCCATTGGTACAGTTCTCATTCACGGTACAAACCGCCCCTACGGCATCGGCATGAAGGTCAGCCATGGCTGCATTCATCTGTATCCCGAGGACATTACCGAACTGTTCCGGAATGTGAAAATCGGGACCGTCGTAACCATAGTTCGGCAGCAGGTAAAGGCGACGTCTGCGGACGGACGGGTGCTGGTGGAAATCCATGAAGACGGCAAAGGTGACGTCTACCAGGAGGCACTGGAGCTGCTGAAAAGGAAGGGGCTCACGTCGAAGGTGAACCTGGTAAAGCTGATTGCCGCGGCGCTGGCCTGTTCGGGTATGCCAACAGATGTGACAAGGGATTAGGAAGTTACGGCTTGATGATTATCGGCGTGCCGTCGGGGACCAGTCGCCAGATTTCGTCCATCTGGGCGTTGTTCACGGCGATGCATCCCTTGGTCCAGTTTTTTCTGTAATGGATGTCGGCAAGATCCTCATATCCTTTGGGAAGACCGTGAATCATGATGTTCCCGCCAGGGGCATGACCGTTATTTTTTGCCGCGTCGAGATCCTGGCTGTTGGGGTACGAAAAGTGGAGCGATTTGTAATACCTGCTGTCCTTTTCATGACGGTCGATGATGTAGGTCCCTTCCGGAGTCCGGCAGTCGCCCGCCTTTTGTTTGGGCCCGAGCGGATTTCTGCCCAGTGCGACCCGATAGGAGCGGACCACTTCGTTTCCCGCAAGTAGTTGCATAAGGTTCCGGCTTTTATAGACGACTACGAGTTGAACAGGTGGGTCAGCGGCAGTGGCATGACGCAGAGGCACCTCAACCATGCCCAGGACAAATGCCATGATGAGGAAAGAAAAGATGCGAGACAAAGTGGAAATCGTAGACATGTGGCACCGTTTAGGAAAAGCTCCGGGATAAAATCCACCAGATAATGATATCCCTTAACACACGATGTCTAAAGGCAAATTTAATAGGAACTGAAGAGAAGGCCCGCAAGCATACCGTATGTGATACTTAGACCAGCTACTAATCTCTAGTCTTGGGGAGTGTGATGGGAATCTACAGTGAGTTGATGGGCGGTGTTGGTACTGCAGTTGATGCCGTTGGGGTTCTTGTGATAGTTGTCGGAGCGATAATTGCCATTGGCCGATTCATCATTAACCAGCATGGGTGGGCGGGGCAACCATACAGACTTTTCCGGCAAGACTTAGGACGGGCTATCCTATTGGGTCTTGAGTTCCTCATCGCGGGCGACATTATTCGGACAGTCGTTGTAGCGCCCACATTGGAAAATGTCCTTATACTTGGCTTGATTGTCTTGATTCGTACGTTCCTCAGTATGGCTATGCAGTTGGAAATAGAAGGGCGCTGGCCTTGGCAGCGTGCTGAGGAATCTTGCCTCCCTCAAACTCCCGGCAACAACAATATAGAGATTTGACTGCCGGAGAAGATAGCCAATATTGCACCTGCCGTGGACGGTTGCCGGGCAGAATCGGGCGTTCGGTTCAGGACGCAAATAAAGAGAGCTACGGTTTCCCGTAACCCTCTATTTTTTATGGTGCCCAAGGCCGAAGACGGTTCATGTATAATAATGCCAGTCGCTTGGCCTATTGGCACCTGGTAACGTTTTTGTATCCGTGAGGAAGCCATGAAATTATCCGAACTTGTGGATATAGAGAAACTTAGGGAACTCTGCGAAAGCTACACCAAGATTAACGGGGCGGTAACCGCCATCTTGGATCTTGACGGAGAAATTCTGATAGCTACCGGATGGAAGGATCTCTGTACCAGGTTTCACCGAGTCAATGAATCAACGGCCCGCCGCTGCAGGGAAAGCGACACCATACTTGCCGCCAGATTGGAAAATGGCCACTCATATAACATTTACAGGTGCAAAAACGGTTTGGTCGATGTCGCCGTCCCCATCATGATTCGCGGTGAACATGTGGCCAATTTCTTTACCGGCCAATTTTTTACCGAGGCGCCGGACAGGGATTTTTTCCTCGGCCAGGCCGAAGAATTCGGCTTTGATAAGGATTCTTATCTTGATGCGCTCAACGAGGTCCCCATTTTTTCGGATGACACCATCGAGTCGATGATGAAATTCTTCACCCTTCTGGTAGGAATGATCGGGGAAATGGGGCTTGCACGGAAGGAGCTCGAAGAAGTCAACCTGGAACTGCGCGGTGTGATTGCTGAACGCGAGCAGGTCGAAATGTCATTACGTGAGAGCGAAGAGAGGCACAGGAAGCTGGCGCTCGAACTTAAAACCATACTTAACGCCTCGCCTGTCGGAATATCTTTTATTAATAATAGAAAGGTAGTCTGGGCGAATGATGCTCATGACCTGATTTTAGGCTATCAAGTCGGAACAACTCATCTTTTGGATACGATGGAATTCTATCCTGACAGGGACTCTTATGAGCGCATAGGAGAAAAAGCATATTCAGTCTTTTGCAAGGGTGGCACCTACTCTCAAGATGCGCTGATGAAAAAGAAGGATGGATCACTTTTTTGGTGCTCTATTGCTGGTCATTCAATTAGTCCTGAAAATATGCAGGATGGGACTATCTGGATCATTCAGGACATCAGCGAAAGAAAGAGGGCTGAAGAACAGATGGAAAATCTCACCCGGCGTCTTCAGTTGGCCACCTCGTCGGCACATCTTGGAGTATGGGACTGGAATGTCAAAGAAAAGACTATCGTTTGGGACGACCGGATGATCGAACTTTACGGGGGGGCAAACAGCTTTGATGCATGGATGAATGTGGTGCACCCGGAGGACAAGGAAACAGTGCTTGCTGAATGCCAGGCAGCACTGAACGGAGAAAAGGAGTTCGACACACACTTCCGCGTCATACATCCGGACGGCACCGTGAAGCATATCAAGGCAAACGGACTGGTAATCTTTGGAGCAGACGGTACCGCTGAGCGCATGATAGGTATCAGTGGTGATGTTACTGACTTGGTGCGGAGTGAGGAAGAGAAGGCCAAACTTGAAAGTCAGCTCCAGCAAGCCCAAAAGATGGAATCAGTTGGACGTCTGGCCGGTGGTGTAGCTCACGATTTCAACAACATGCTGAGCGTCATTCTTGGTCATGCGGAACTGGGGATCACGCGTTTGGACCCAACCCACCCCGTGTGTGTCGACCTCATTCAAATCCGCAAGGCGGCAGAACGCTCGGCCGACCTCACGCGACAGCTTCTCGCTTTCGCCCGCAAGCAAGCTGTCGTTCCCAAAGTCATAGATCTGAATGAGACCGTGGCTGGGATGCTCTCGTTGCTGCAACGGCTCATCACCGAAGATATCCATCTCGCTTGGCAACCGGCGTCGGATCTCTGGCTGGTCAAGATAGATCCGTCCCAGGTTGACCAGATAATGGCGAACTTGTGCGTCAATGCCCGGGACGCCATGGAAAGCACCGGTCGGATTACCATCGAAACGGAGAACTGCACCTTGGATGCGGACTACTGCGCAGTGCGCCTGGATGCTGTGCCCGGCGATTATGTCCGGCTGAGCGTTAGCGATGATGGCTGCGGCATGGACAAGGAAACCCTTTCGCACATATTTGAGCCGTTTTTCACAACCAAGGAATTAGGCAAAGGAACCGGCCTTGGATTGTCCACGGTTTACGGTGCCGTCAAACAGAACAGCGGCTTCATAAGTACGTACAGTGAACCTGGACACGGCACTAACTTCTCTATCTATTTGCCCCGCTATGAAGGCGACAACATTGAAGCGCCTGCGGAAGGTGCTACGTTATCGGTTCCGCATGGCCAGGAGACAATTCTGCTGGTGGAAGATGAAGTCGCCATCCTGGAAATCACCACCGCGATGCTTGAAAAACAGGGCTACCGCGTTCTGGCGGCAAGCACTCCCGGCGAGGCGATCCAGTTGGCCACAGAGAACATGGGAGAGATTCACATGCTCATGACCGACGTGATCATGCCCGAGATGAACGGACGGGATCTCGGTAAAAAGCTACTGTCAATCTATCCTCACATGAAAATGTTGTTTATGTCGGGGTATACGGCCGATGTAATCGCCCATCGCGGGGTGCTGGATGAAAGGGTGCACTTCATTCAAAAACCGTTCAC
>NZ_JBXKJL010000127.1:0-1770 GCF_056994735.1 Geomonas sp. | reverse complement strand
GAGCCTGGCGGATACCCGCCTACTGGCCAGGTGGTGCCCGGCGTGGAGGCGGCGTGAGCCTGATCTGCGGCTCTCGTGCGGAACGCGGGAAAGCGTGCCCCGATGCCGTCCCGCCGTGGCGGGCGACAGGGAGCCTGCCAAGCGGGCAGAACCCGCAAGGCACTGAGTACTGTCGCGGGCGCGCAGGCGGACCGGCTCGTAGTAGCGGTGAGGCTCCTGCTTGATGCGGTGGGGGCGGAGCGAAGGTGCCGGCTCATCCGTGGTTCGTGCATTAGGTCAACCAGGCGGAAGCCCGGGAGGAATCGTGTGGACGAGCAGGGGGATTATTCATTCATCACATTTTCGGATTTCTCTGCTCCGAAACTCTGGCGGTCGGCACGACGGAAGGTTTTCCACAATTCCACAGGCAAAGATGAACGTTTCCTGAGAATGACGGGAATCCCTGGACATGGCAACGGCTCCTCCTTTTAGATCCATGGTTAACAAGACAGAAAGGATCACAAGGAGGAACCGTTGGAGTACTATGATCTCACAGGGCTGACCACCGGGCAACTGCACAAGCTGAGCCTCCTGGTCATGCAGGAGATCGGCTCGCTGGTCAAGGCCGGCGCGAAAAAGCCTCCGGCGGTCGGGCTGCTCGACTCGGTGGTCATCGTCGTCATGCTGATGCGCCGCAATGCAACCCAGGCTGCCGCAGCAGCGCATTTCCATTGCAGCCAGCCGACGGTCAGCCGCCGGTGGGACCTGCTGCGTCCGGTAATCGGCAAGGTTCTCGCTCCTTATGTCCCCGATCCCGTCCAGGTGCTCGGCCGCGAGGGAACTGCCCTGGTAGACGGCACCGTCTGCCCGGTATGGGACTGGAACGCGATCCCGGACCTGTATTCCGGGAAGGCAAAGTACACGGGAATGAACGTGCAGATCGCGTGCAATCTCAAGGGCGACGTGGCCGCTATCGGCCCGGTTCCCGTGCACGGCGCACGGCACGATGCCCACGCGTTCGAGGCCTCCGGCCTCAAGGAAGCACTTGAGAAATCCATGACTGCAGGTAATACTGGCGCCGACCTCGGCTACATCGGAGTCGACGGCATCGGGATCGTGCCACTCAAGCGCCTCAGCGGAGCGGAACTCCCGGACTGGCAGCGTGAATTCAACACGATCTTCAGCAAGATCCGCGCCGCCGTGGAGCACGCCGTGGCAAAGGTGAAGACATGGCGGATGCTCAGCAGGGAAGGCGGCCGCTACCGCTGCCCGATCTGCAAGTTCGAGAGCATGCTCGCAGCTGTCACCGGGCTGTTCTTCTTCGCCGAATACAGTAATGATTAATGAATTAGCCCCCAAAGTTAGTGCTTTGTAGCTGACGGAACCATATGCGGCGCTTTGTGATTACTGTATGGAACGTTATGGATGGTCAGGGGAATCGGAGCGGCCAACCCTGCCCGCTAACGGGCCGCGTTGGGGAAACCTGGGGCTACCTGTGGCCGGTGGAAGAACGTCGTCTCCCGCACGTCCCTGGTGGCCTTGAAACCGGTAAAGCTCACCGTCTTCCACCCCGGCAGCGACGACTTCTTCAGCCGTGCGAGCTGCCGCTGGTCGGTGTCGTCAAGGACGAGCAGCCCACCCGGCCTGACCTTAGACTCCCCCCGGTGCAGGCATTCCACCCGGTGCTTGTCGTCCACGATCACGACATCGAAGCTGCCGTCCCCGAACTCGTCAATCGCGGCTACATAGTCGCGGGCATTCTCGGGGACGGCGCGGACGTCTGCTGCTGGG
>NZ_JBXKJL010000126.1:0-2212 GCF_056994735.1 Geomonas sp. | reverse complement strand
GCTGAGTTTAAAGCCAAGGTCGCGCTCGACGCGCTAAAGGAGTTAAGGACAGTCCCGGAATTGGCTCGGGAATACACCGTCCATCCGACGCAGATCAATCAGTGGAAGAAGCACTTGCGGGAGGGCGCTCCTAGCCTGTTTGGGTGTGCAGGGCGTTTGCCCGGAGGGACGGACTCGGCGGTGGTCACCGCCCTGTATGAAAAGATGGGACGGCTGAACATGGCGCTGGACGGGTTGAAAAAAAAAGTTGACCGAGTCAGTGGATGAACGTCGGGCGTTGGTGGAACCGACCGATCCGGACCTGCGTATTGAGCGGCAATGCGAGCTGTGGGGTGTAGCGCGCAGTAGCTATTACTAACCTGAGTTCGGGATAAGCCCTCACGGCGCGGCCAAGGCATTCACCCTCATGAGCTTCAGAGTGGGTTTGTTATCGGACAAGCAATAGGCCACAATGCCCGCCATGAGATTAACGAGGAAGTTGCCGCTGGAGCGGTGGCGGGTGTGTTCAATCTGGCAAAGATTTTTCAATTCGTCGAACACGGTTTCGATGAGGCAACGGCGGCGTAGAAGGGTCTTCTCGAAGGCGGTGCGGGACGCCGGTTTCATATGCTTTCTGAGCGTAGTAATCAACTGGATATCCCGTTCGGCCAATGCCTTGGTAAGCTGCTGGGCGATGTATCCTTTATCGGCGAATAAATGACCGAACAGCCCTTGGCACAGGTTGAGTAAGGGCTTACGGTCATCCACATTACCGGGCGTTAGCTTCAAGCGCATCAGTTCGCCTCTGGAATTAATGATGGTGTGGAGCTTGAAGCCATCAAACCAGCCCATCGAGGTTTTACCACGCGCGGCGCGGCCCTGGAAGACCCGGTGGCGGGCGAGGCGCCGGTTGTCACAGACTGCCAGGGGGGTGGCATCAACGATGGATATCCCGTCACAGGATCCCTTGCGCGCCTCGAACAAAGCGGCCAAGGGCGCCGCGCACCGCGGCAACAGCTCGACACAGCGGTGGTAGCTGGGCAGCGTGGGAAACGCCGTGCGCAGAGGGCGACAGGCATAGTCCAGATAGAAGCGCTTAAACTGGCGGAAGCGCAGGTGGTGGAACAGGACGACCAGCGTCATCAACTCGGACAGGCTAAAGGTGGTGGTGCGCCGTCTGCGCGGGTGGGCGCCCAGGGTTAACTGGCGCTGCTGCCATGCCGGCTCAAACCGGCGGCAGAAATCATCCAGCAGGCAAAACACCTCAGTTAAACTATCCACGGGCGTCTCCTAGCTGCGTCGGGTTTCTGTGTGCAACCAAAATCTTACGCAAAAAGGTGACGCCTACCTACAGCTTTCTTATCCCGAACTCAGATTATATTTACTATTTTACCACGACGGCCGCCCGAAAACGGCGGAATATCACCCCCTGCCTGATTACTTTCCGCGACCGTGCCCGCCTGACGCGCCGCCTCCGCAAGCCTGATGTTAGGGGGTGGGTATGAACCGGGTTACTTTCACCGAGGTCCGCGACCGGATGACCGGTCAATGGCGCCCCTGCCTTGAGGCTCTTGGACTTCCTTCGAGTGCCTTCGAGAAGGGCAATCACCCCTGTGTCTTTTGTGGCGGAACCGACCGCGCCAACTATGGCAACCGCCAGCATCCAGAAACCTACTACTGCCGGCAGTGTGCCGGCCGCGGCCTGGACGGTTTCAGCATGCTGCAAGAGTGGCATGGTTGGACCGCCGTAGAGGCGCTACCAGCGGTTGCTGGCTGGCTTGGTATGGGCTACCACGACAACGTCATCCCATTCACTAGAGCGCGCCCACGGCCCCTACCAGCTCAACCCACGAAGCCATTACCTGTCCATCGAGACCGCATTCGACAGCTATGGCAGGAAGCCGCCCCGTTGACCCGTGAGGCCGCCGCCCCGGCGCGTACCTATTTCGAGTTCCGCGGATTGGCTGGACTGCCCGCCATGCCGCGGGAGATTCGTTGTCACCCTTCACTGGCCTACTGGTGGCGGAATCCGGACGGCGACCCGGTGAACCTTGGCACGTTCCCGGCGCTGGTTTCTCTAATCCGCTCGGTTGACGGCCGAGTTAAGGGCTTGCACCGGACCTATTTGCAGTCCGCCGGACGCGGCAAGGTGCGCCTGCTCGAGGATGGGGAGCGGGTACAGCTCCCCGCCAAGAAAACGCTTGCGGTCAGCGACGGAGCGACCCGCGGTTGC
>NZ_JBXKJL010000125.1:0-1181 GCF_056994735.1 Geomonas sp. | reverse complement strand
CTCGCGGACCTCCGCACCTGCACCAACGTTCAAGCCTATTCCGATTACGACGGCCAGCGGCTGCGCGATCCCTGCCAATTCGATGAGGATTCCGCCGGCCTTCACTCCGTCGAGCAAAACATCGTTCGGCCATTTCAACTGGACGCCTTCGACACCCATCTTCTGCAGCGCCGCTACCACCCCAAGCCCAACGACCAAGCTGAGGGGGCCGACCTCGGCCATCGGAACTCCGAGGCTCTGACCGAGCGAAATCGCAATGCCCTGGCCCATTGGAGTCAGCCATGTTCGACCACGGCGGCCCCTTCCGCCCGTTTGAGACTCCGCCAAGCAGACAAGGCCGTCGATGCTTTCCGACGATGCGCGCCGAACTAAGTGGGTGTTCGTCGAATCGATTTCCTGGTGAATTCTCAGTTCGCGAACCCAACGCCGGACGTCCGGTGAGAGACGCTTTTCTATCGCCTGTGCCTCGAACGGTTCGAATGGCATTTGGTTCAAAGCCAGGCGACGGACTTGCCAGGAATGCACAAGAACGTCATGACGACCCACGTCACTCGACTCGAGGACATTCGCCGCAAAAAACAAAGCCCACCACGCGGTGGGCTTTGCGCTAGAGAAGCCTGACGATGTCCTACTCTCACATGGGGAAACCCCACACTACCATCGGCGCTGAGCCGTTTCACTGCTGAGTTCGGGATGGGATCAGGTGGTTCCAACTCGCTATCGTCGTCAGGCAAACCGTTGAACCGGTACCAAGACAATCGGGATTCAATGTAGGCGGATGCGCTAGGTTATATGGTCAAGCCGCACGGGCAATTAGTACGGGTTAGCTCAACGCCTCACGACGCTTACACATCCCGCCTATCAACCTCGTAGTCTACGAGGGCCCTTTAGGATCCGAAGATCGGTGAGATCTAATCTTGAGGGGGGCTTCCCGCTTAGATGCTTTCAGCGGTTATCCCTTCCGGACATAGCTACCCGGCGATGCCACTGGCGTGACAACCGGAACACCAGAGGTCCGTCCACTCCGGTCCTCTCGTACTAGGAGCAGCTCCTCTCAAATCTCATACGCCCACGGCAGATAGGGACCGAACTGTCTCACGACGTTCTAAACCCAGCTCGCGTACCACTTTAAATGGCGAACAGCCATACCCTTGGGACCGGCTTCAGCCCCAGGATGTGAT
>NZ_JBXKJL010000124.1:0-2296 GCF_056994735.1 Geomonas sp. | reverse complement strand
GATCGTGCGGTGGCTGCGGCCGCCAGTGTAGGGGTTGACCGGTGGCAGCGGGAGCTGTCGGAGCTGATGTTGCGTGTCGGAGGTCGGTTCTTCCGGCCCGAGCCCCGTCGGCACGCCCGCTCGTTCGTGGCCGGGTTGCTGGCAGGGTTGCCGCGGACGAACTGTTGGACGATCGCCGAGCACGCCGGTCACGCCGGCCCGGATGCGATGCAGCACTTGCTTGCCGCTGCGGTCTGGGACGAGGACGGCGTGCGGGACGACCTGCGCAGCTATGTCCTCGAGCATCTGAGCGATCCCGACGACCCGCAGGGGCGTGATGCCGTGCTGGTCGCCGATGAGACCGGTGATGTGAAGAAGGGCACCGCGACGGTAGGAGTGCAGCGGCAGTACACCGGTACCGCCGGTCGGATCGACAACGCCCAGGTCGCGGTTTACCTGGTCTACGCCAGGCCTCGCGGGCACGCGTTCATCGACCAGGAGCTCTACCTGCCGGCGACCTGGGCCGATGATCCGAATCGCCGCCAACGGGCCGGTGTCCCTGCGGAGGTGGCGTTCGCGACCAAGCCTGCGCTGGCCCGCCAGATGGTCACCCGGGCCCTGGACGCCGGGGTCCAGGCACGCTGGTTCGCCGGCGACGAGGTCTACGGCAACGACCCCCACCTACGCTGTGATCTGCGCGCCCGGGGACTGGGCTACGTGCTGACCATCGCCCGTTCCCACCAGGTCGGCACCGCGCTCGGCATCCGCCGGGCGGTCGACCTGGCCGTCCACCCGCAGCTGGCCTGGCACCGACAAGCCGCCGAAGCCCATGGCCACCGCTGCTACGACTGGGCCCTGATCGGCCTGCACCTCACCGACAGCGACTACGACCGCCACGGCGGGCACCACGCCCTGCTCGTGCGCCGCCACCGGCACACCGGTGAGATGGCGTTCTACCGCACCTGGACTCCCACCCCCGTCCCGCTGTCAGCGCTGGTCACCGTCGCCGGCCGCCGCTGGACCATCGAGGAAGCCTTCCAAGCCGGCAAAGGCCTGACCGCACTTGACGAACACCAGGTCCGCCGCTGGACCTCCTGGCGCCGCTGGACTGTTCTGGCGATGCTTGCCCACGCCTTTCTCGCCGTCACCGCCGCCAGCACCACCAGCACCAGCCCAGCCGCAACCCTGATCAGGCTGACCTGCGGCGAGGCCCGCCGCCTCCTGCAAGCCCTAACCGCCCCCCCGACCCCCACCATCAGCCACGCCCTGCACTGGTCACACTGGCGACGACACGCACAAGCCCGAGCCCGCACCCGCCACTACCAGCGACAAACCCTCACCGAATGATCACGAAGTCCGGTTGCAGGGGTAGAACAGTAAAGGGGTCGTGCCATGGAAGCTGTTGTGGAGCTTTCATCAGGATTGCTTGGATTCTCTGTGCGGCGCCCACCACCCTGAGGTCGTCTTTTGAATTCACGACAGTGTGGGGCCGAGGCGCAATTTCAACTGTGAGACATTTCACGGACAAAGTTAGTTGTTGTATTGGTCCTGCTCCTTTGAGTTCCTCCGCCCTCACGATCGATCCGGAGAAGTCGGAGGTGTCTGCCATCACCTCTTTTTCGTTCTCGGATAGTTGGCGAAGCACGCTGACGATCTCATCGATCTCGTCGAGGTAGCACCGGATTGACCTTCTCAAACTCCATAGTTGGGATTTGTCTTCGGGATGCTTCCGAGTAAGGGGCACGGCCCGAAACGCTAATGTTCCAAAGGGCGGCTTACTCGATCTATGAGTCCAACTTGCCACTTCCCGTACCACCCCACAGAAGTGGGTCTTATGTTGACGTTGTTGGGTGATCATTGGTGGGGGTTTCGCCGGTTGCCATTCTCGCTATTGCGAGGGGCGTGTTGTGGGTTGCAGTTGTCACACAACCCTCTGCCCGTCGTCGGGAGTCTCCTCACGAAATGACCACTAGAGGTCACTTTCCGCATCAGGAATTGCACGATCTCGGATCGCGATGCCATCGGGCGGGAGAACCACTAAGACGAGGCGATGAGTTCGACCGATCGGTCTGCCGCAAGCGCGCCAACGCTAGGCCCGCTCCGGCATTGAGCCTTTCCCAGTAGCGGCCTTGGGCACTGGGTTGATCATGTTGTGCGGTCGTGCTGGTGGTGTAGGAGCACCAACGCGGCGGCGGTGATTGCACCGATCCGCCACGGACCCAGGCTGACCCGGTGTAGGGCGGTGAAGGTGGTCTTGAGCAGGGCGTTGCCGCGTTCAGCCAGGGCGCGAGTGGCGGCATGCAGCGCGTTGAGGGTG
>NZ_JBXKJL010000123.1:0-1976 GCF_056994735.1 Geomonas sp. | reverse complement strand
TCCGGATTGGCCAGGGTGGTGACGTCGCCGACATCCTTGTTGTTGGAGATCGCCGCCAGCACCCGGCGCATGATCTTGCCCGAGCGCGTCTTGGGCATGTCCTTGACGATCCACACCCTGCGCGGCTTGGCGATCTTGCCGATCTCGGTCGAGATGGCATCCGAGATCTTCTTTTCAAGCTCCTTGCTGGGTTTGAAGCCCGGCTTGAGCGCGACGTAAAGGTCCGGCTCGCGGCCCTTGATCTCGTGCGCCACGGGCACCACCGCGGCCTCGGCCACCTCCGCCACCACCAGCGCCGCCGACTCGATCTCCTTGGTGCCCAGACGGTGGCCGGAGACGTTGATCACGTCGTCCACCCGGCCCAGGATGCGGTAATAGCCGTCCTGGGCCTCGACCGCCGCATCGCCGGTCATGTACGGCCAGTCGCGCCAGTCCTTGCTCTTGGGATTCTTGCAGTAGCGTTCGTAGTAAGTGCGCACGAAGCGGTCGCGGTCGCCCCAGATGGTCTGGAAGCCGCCCGGCCAGGGGTTCTGGATGCAGATGTTGCCGGCCCGCCCGGCTCCCGGAGGAACCACGTTGCCAACGTCGTCATAGATGATGGGATGGATGCCCGGCATCCCCGGTCCGGCGCTGCCCGGCTTCATGGGCTTGATGGCCGGAATCGTGCTGCACAAAAAGCCCCCCGTCTCCGTCTGCCACCAGGTGTCCACGATCGCGGCCTTGCCCTTGCCGACGAAATTGTAATACCAGCGCCAGACCTCCGGCTCGATCGGCTCGCCCACCGTGGTCATGTGCTTGAAGTTAATATTGTACTTGGCGGGCTCCTCCGGGCCGAGCTTGCGCAGCGCCCGGATGGTAGTGGGCGCCGTGTGAAAGATGTTCACGTTCAGATCCTGGGCGATCTTCCAGGCCCGGCCGGCGTCCGGGAAGGTCGGCACCCCTTCGTAGACCACCGTGGAGGCGCAGATCGCAAGCGGCCCGTAGACGATGTAAGAATGCCCCGTGATCCAGCCGATGTCGGCCATGCACCAGTAGACGTCCTCCGGATGGATGTCCTGCACGTATTTCGAGGTGCCGGCCGTGTAGGCCAGGTAGCCGCCCGTGCTGTGCTGGCAGCCCTTGGGCTTGCCCGTGGTGCCGCTGGTGTACATCAGAAACAGCGGCGCCTCGGCCGGCATCTTCTCCGGCTCGACCCGGGCTCCATAGAAATCCTTGAGGAGGTCGTTCACGAAGTGGTCACGGCCCTTGACCATGGGCTTGGGACTGGAGGCCTTGCCGGGGTAGCGCTGCCACACCAGCACCGTGTCCACTTTCTGGCCGTCCTTGGCCGCCAAGTCGCAGGCGATGTCCGCATTCTGCTTGTGGTCGCCCAGGGTGCCGTTGCGCCAGTAGGCGTCCATGGTGATGAGCACGCGGCTCTGGGAGTCCACGATGCGGTCGGCGCAAGCCCGGCCCGAAAAGCCGCCGAACACCTGGGAGTGGATCACCCCCAGCCGCGCGCAGGCCAGCATCGTGATCGGCAGCTCCGGCACCATGGGCATGTGCAGGGTCACCCGATCGCCTTTCTTCAGCTTGGCGAAGTCCCGCAGCAGCGCCGCGAACTCGTTCACCCGCACAAAGAGTTCCTGGTAAGTGATGTGTTCGTATTTCTCATTGATGGGCTCGGGCGCAAAATGGATGGCCGTCTTGTTCTTGTTCTTGCCCAGATGCCGGTCGACACAGTTGTACGACGCATTGATCTTGCCGCCGACAAACCACTTCCAGCAGGGAGCGTCGCTCGTGTCCAGAGTGGTGTGCCAGTACTCGTACCAGTCCAGCAGATCGGCGTATTCCTTGTAGCAGTTGGGAAAGTTCTCCAGGCTGAACCGCTTGTAGACGTCCGCATCGGTCATGTTGGCCTGGGCAATGAATTCCGTGGTGGGGTGAACCAGGGATTCCTCACCCCAGTGCACCGCAATCTCAGCTTCCGATGCCCC
>NZ_JBXKJL010000122.1:0-13481 GCF_056994735.1 Geomonas sp. | reverse complement strand
CTATTCCATAGTCGACACGGTCACCACCAATTTCCCGCAGGTAAAGGCGGTACAGATCCTGATCGAGGGCGCTCAGGTCGATAACCTCGGCCACCTGGAATTGAAGGATCCGCTGCGTCCCGACTTCACCCTGGAGCAGAAATAGCAAGCTCCTTTTTAGACGGCCTGCTCCCGAAGGGATCTTATCTCAGAGACAGGTGCTCAGGCTTTTCCTCTGTGGTCCTCCGTGGTTAAGCTTTCGCCTCAAAATCCTGCCGTTCAATAAATCCATACTTGGAATAAAGGGGCCATTCATGAAGATGCCGTTTTTGCAGGCGATCAAAGAGCAGGTGCTGGTTTTGGACGGCGCCATGGGCACCATGCTGCAGGAGCGGGGCCTCAAGCCCGGGCAGTCGCCGGAGGAGCTCAATCTAACCGCCCCCGAGATCGTCGCCGGAGTCCATGCCGCCTACCTCGAGTCGGGCGCCGACATCATCGTGACCAACACCTTCGGAGGGAGTTCCGCGAAGCTGGAGCACTACGGCCTCGGGGACCGGGTTGCCGAGATAAACGAAAAGGCCGTCCGCCTGGCCCGCGAGGTGGCGGGGGAGAAAGCCTACGTGGCCGGCTCGATCGGACCCACCGGCCGCTTCGTCGAACCGGTCGGCGACCTGAGCTTCGACCAGATGGCCGCCATCTTCCGTGAACAGGCCAGGGCGCTGATCGATGCCGGCTGCGATCTCATCACCCTGGAGACCTTCCTCGACATCAAGGAGATCAGGGCGGCCATCATCGCCATCCGCGAGCTCTCCGCCGATATCCCCATCATGGCCATGCTGACCTTCGAGGAGAAGGGGAGAAGCGTCCTCGGCTCATCTCCGGAGGCCGCTGCCATCACCCTGGAGGCCGTCGGCGCCAGCATCGTCGGCTCCAACTGCGGCCTGGGGGTCGAGGGGATGTACGAAGTCCTCAAGGCCATGCGGCAGGTGACCTCCCTTCCGCTGATCTGCCAGGCCAACGCCGGGCTTCCCGTCCTCAAGGATGGTCATACCGTCTTCCCGGCGACTCCCCACGACATGACGGCGTACCACGACCGGCTGCTGGACCTCGGCGTCCGCGTGATCGGCGGCTGCTGCGGGACCACCCCGGCCCACATCGCAGCCATGAAGGACGCCCTTGCCGGAAAGGAGCGCCCCTTCGAGCCGAAGAAGGACGACGGCACCACCTGGATTTCCAGCCGTGGTTCGTTCACCGCGATCGGCGCTTCGGCCCCCGTGGTAGTCATCGGCGAGCGCATCAACCCCACCGGGAAGAAGCTCTATTCCCAGGAACTCAGGGAAGGGAAGGTGAGCTACATCCGCCGGGAAGCCCTGGAACAGACCGCCCTGGGCGCGACCCTGCTGGACGTGAACGTCGGCGCCCCCGGCATCGACGAGCCCGCCGCCATGGAGCGCGCGGTCTTCTGCATTACCGGTGCGGTGCAGACGCCGCTGGTGCTCGATTCGTCATCACCCGAGGCCCTCGAAGCCGGACTCAAGGCCGCCGACGGCAAGGTGCTGATCAACTCCGTGAACGGCGAGGAGAAGAGCCTGTCGGCGGTGCTGCCGCTGGCCAGGAAGTACGGTGCGGCCCTGGTCTGCCTGACGCTGGACGAGGCTGGGATCCCGACGGACGCTGCCGGCCGGAGCGCGGTCGCCGCGAAAATCGTCGAGCGCGCCAAGGCCATCGGCATCAAGCGCAGCGACCTGGTCGCCGACTGCCTCACCCTCACGGTCAGCGCCGAGCCTAAGGGGGCCCTGGTCGTCCTGGAGGCTATCCGCCAGGTGAGGGAACTCGGCCTCAACACCGTCCTCGGCGTCAGCAACATCTCCTTCGGCCTTCCCTGCCGCCCGCTGATCTCCTCGACCTTCTTCTCGATGGCCATGTACTCAGGCCTTACCGCCGCCATCATCAACCCCAAGGAAGCGCCGATGATGACGGCCTGGCGCAGCGCCATGGTCCTTTTGGGCCGGGACACCAACGCCGCCGCCTATATCGAGGCCTACAAAGGGCAGACCGTCGCCTTGTCCACCGCTTCGGCCCAATCGCCGGCGGCTGCCGCCGAGAGCGCGCAGAGCGAGCCCGAGGGGGTCAGGGGGAAGCTGGCCCGTGCCGTTATCCAGGGAGAGCTGGAAGGGGTGGTGGGGCTGGTCGAGGAAGCCCTCAACGAGGGACTTACCCCGATGGAGATCAGCTCGGAGGCTCTTCTCAAGGGTCTGGAAGAGGTCGGCCGCCGCTTCGAAAGCGGCGCCTTCTTCCTCCCGCAGGTCATGGTCTCCGCCGACACCATGAAGGCCGCCTTCACCAGGCTGAAGCAGGAGCTGAAGGGGGGCGGAATCGAGAGCCTCGGCAAGATCCTGATGGCTACCGTCGAGGGGGACATCCATGACATCGGCAAGAACATCCTGGTGACGCTCCTCGAGAACCACGGATTCGAGGTCATCGACCTGGGCAAGAACGTGGCTGCCGCCCGCATCCTGGAAGAGGCCCGCGCCCACCAGGTCGACGCGGTCGGCCTTTCCGCGCTGATGACCACCACCATGGCCCAGATGGACAAGGTGGTGCGGCTTCTGAAGGAGGAGGGGGTGAAGACCTTCACCATGGTCGGCGGCGCGGTGGTGACCCAGGAATATGCCGACGAGATCGGGGCGGACCTCTACGCCAAGGACGCCATGGAAGCGGTGGCGCGGATCAAGAAACTGCTGGCAAAATAAACGTTTTTTAGCCATGACTCCCGCGTCGCCAATGCGTAATATCGCTTGCAACGCTGCTTCCGCTGTGCTAATTTGCGATCGATTACGCTATTTGGCGTAGAGGTAGCGGTGATGGTACTAGGCTTCAACCACAACATAAGGTACAGGGGTGAGCTCTTCCACGTCCAGACTGAGGACAGCGGTCGTGCCAATCCCCATATCATCACCCTGCTGTATCGCGGCGGAACGATTCTGGCTTCAGCCAAGACCAGTTATGCCGATATCATCAAGACCGAGCAGCTCGAACTGGTGGTCGAATCGATCATGAAGGAGCAGCACAAGCAGATGATGCGGCGGCTCAAGGCGGGGGAGTTCGATGCCCGCATCTTCCCCCCCGGGTCGGTCCCGCCGTCGGACGACGCGACCTCGTCAACCGGGACCGGGTCGCCAAAGGGCGGAGAGACCGCCACTCCGCAACCGGCGCCCGCCCCGGAGCCGGCAACCGTACAGCCTCATCACGACGCTCAAGCCGCGGCAACCCAACCGCAGGCTGTTCATAAACCACTGTCAGCGAGCCAGCCTGCATCGGGCCCTCAGCCGATCAATAGTTCCCCGTCGCCCACCAGCCCACCGGCACCCCCCACCAAGCGGAGCCTGGACGAGGTCATCCTGGATTACCTCATCACAGGCGAGGAAAAATAAAAGCCACCCTGAAAGGAACCTTCGTGAAAGCAAAGATTGCAGAGCTGGAAGAAAAGGCGAGGCAGCTGCGTGTTGCCATCGTGAAAACCCTGCACAAGTCGCAGTCCGGACACACGGGGGGGTCGCTCTCCGCCATTGACATGGTGTGCGCCCTCTATTTCCACAAGATGCGACACAACCCGCAGGATCCCAGCTGGGACGGCCGGGACCGTTTCGTGCTGAGCAAGGGACATGCTGCCCCGGCTCTGTACGTCACCCTCGCCGAGTGCGGCTACTTCCCGAAGGAGGACCTGCTCCAGCTGCGTCAGCTGGGGAGCCACCTGCAGGGGCACCCGGACAGCAAGGGGACCCCGGGCGTCGACGTCTGCACCGGATCCCTGGGGCAGGGGCTTTCCATGGCCAACGGCATGGCGCTGGGGCTCAAGCTGGACGGGAAACAGAACCGGGTCTACGCGGTGCTGGGCGACGGCGAGCTGCAGGAGGGGCAAGTCTGGGAGGCCGCCATGGCAGCGGCTCACTACAAGAACGACAACCTCTGCGCCATGATCGATTCCAACGGCCTGCAGATCGACGGTGACGTCTCCAAAGTCATGAACGTCGCTTCCATCTCCGACAAGTTCCGCTCCTTCGGATGGAACGTGATTGAGATCGACGGCCACGACATGGGGCAGATCCTCGAGGCTCTCGATGCCGCCGAGGCCCACAAGGGCATTCCGACCGCCATCGTGGCCAACACCGTCAAGGGCAAGGGGGTCCACCTCTTCGAGAACAAGGCGTCCTACCACGGTGTCACCCCCAACGACCAGGAGCTCCCCGAGGCGCTGAAGTGCCTGGGCTGCTTTGACTAGGCTAAAGAAAGGAACCGATCATGATAGCAACTAGGGACGCTTACGGTGAGGCTCTCGCTGAGCTCGGCGCCGAGAACGAAAAGATTGTGGCGCTGGACGCGGATCTCTCCGGCTCCACCAAGACCGGCGTCTTCGCCAAGAAATTCCCCTCCCGCTTTTTCAACATGGGCATTGCCGAGGCCAACATGGTCGGGACCGCGGCCGGTCTCGCCTCCGTCGGCAAGATCCCCTTCCTCTCCACCTTCGCCATCTTCGCGGCAGGCAGGGCCTGGGAGCAGATCCGCCAGGCGGTGGCCTATCCCAAAGCCAACGTGAAGATCGTCGCCACCCACGGGGGGGTCACGGTCGGCGAGGACGGCGGGAGCCACCAGTCTGTGGAGGATATCGCCATCATGCGCGCCATCCCGAACATGACCGTCATCGTACCGGCCGACGGCGAGGAGACCAAGGGCGCCATCCGCGCGGCGGCCGCCTACCACGGGCCGGTCTACGTGAGGCTCGGGCGCAACAAGGTCGCCAACGTCTTCCCTGCGGGGCACAAGTTCGAGATCGGCAAGGGATGCGAAGTGGTGGCCGGAACCGACCTCACCTTCGTGACCACCGGCCTCATGACCGCGCAGGCCGTGATCGCCGCCGAGCAGCTGAAGAGCGAAGGGATCTCGGCCCGGGTGGTCCACATCGGCACCATCAAGCCGCTGGACAAGGAGATCCTGGTGAAGGCGGCCAAGGAGACCGGCGCCATCATCACCGCCGAGGAGCATTCCGTGGTCGGCGGCCTGGGCGGCGCCGTGGCGGAAGTCCTCGGCGAGGAGTGCCCGACCCTGATCAAGAGGGTCGGCGTTTACGATCGCTTCGGCCTCTCCGGAAAGTCCGACGACGTGCTAAAGTTCTTCGGCCTCAACGCCGAAACACTCATTAAAGAGGCGAGGGAGATCATTTCGAGGAAGAAATGATGCTGAAAACTCTCAGATCCAGTGACGGCTTCACCTACATAGGTGCGCTCGTGATGGTCATTATCGTAGGGATAATGGCCTCGCGGGCGGCCATCGTCTGGAAGACGAGTATGCAGCGGGAGAAGGAGGTCGAACTCATCTTCCGCGGCACGCAGTACCGGGACGCCCTGCGGCGTTTCTACGGGATGTCGACCGAGCCTTACGGTACCGCAGCGGCGCAGCCCGGAGCGCCGGCGACCACCAGCCTGCCGACCACTATCGTTGCAACTGCCCCGAGGCTCAACGAGCTCAAGGATCTGTGGCAGCCGACACTTGGTGCCGACAAGAAGCCGTTCCTGAGGCGCCTCTACCTCGACCCGATGACCGGCGAGGAGTTCGACGTGGTGAAGGACGCCAACCAGCGGATCATCGGCGTCAAGAGCACCAGCAAGGCCCAGCCGATCAAAAAGGCTAACTTTCCCTGGGATCTGGAACCGGGGGACTTCGAGGACAAGAAGGAATATACCGAGTGGCAGTTCATCTGTACCCGGTATCCCAAACCGGGCGGCAGCGGCGGCGTCAAGGGCTTGAATACCACCGGGGCCGGCGGCGAGAAGCCGACGACGACGCCGGAGCAACCTCCGGTGCCACCTGCGCCTAACCAGTGACAGTTCTTTCCACCGGCGCCGCCGGCGCCGATTGCAGCAAGCCTTACCCCCTTAACCGGAGGCACCACTGATCTTCAAGAGTCTGACAACTCGAGTCATCGTGCTCTCCATCTGCCTGCTCGTCTTCGGCATAGGCACCTTCGCCTTTCTGACGCTGCGGCGCGAGCAGATGCAGCTCATCAACTCCGCCCGCGAGTCGAGCGAACTCCTCCTCAACACCATCGAGCGCAGCGTCTACAACTCCATGCGCATCGGGAACACCGAGGATGTGCAGGTGATCCTGGAGATGGTCGGCCAGAACGAGAAGCTGGTCGGCGTCAGGATCTTCCACCCGCACGGCGTGATCCTGAAGTCCTCCCAGCCCAACGAGGTCGGCCACGTGGTCGACGAGAGCGACTTCAAGCTCTTCCTGGACAACAAGAGGGAGGGGGTCTTCACCCTCGACGGCTACGGCGAAGTGCTGGGGATGGTCAAGCCGATCTACAACGACCGCCAGTGCAACCTCTGCCACGGCACCAAAAGTCGCATCATCGGCCTTTTGAACGTCAACTACTCCCTGGTCGAGACCAGGAAGCGTATCGTCGAGCTGACCAACCTCTTCATCCTCTCCACGGTCGCCATCATCAGCTTCCTCTCGCTGGCCATCGCGCTGGTGATGCTCAAGTTCGTGAAGAAGCCGCTGATCCGCATGGGGCAGAACATGGCCAGGGTCGAGGCCGGTGACCTCTCCGTGCGCATGACCTCGCATGGAAAGGACGAGATCGGCCAGCTGATAACCAGCTTCGACTCCATGGTCGGCCGCCTCGACAAGGCGAAGAAGGAACTGGAGGCCTTCCATTTCCAGCAGATGGAAAGGGCTGACAGGCTGGCTTCGGTGGGCGAGATGGCGGCCGGGATCGCTCATGAGATCAAGAACCCGCTGACCGGGATAGCCGCTGCCATCACGGTCCTCAAGGATGACTTCCCCCCCGATGACGGCAGGGCCGGGATCATCAACGAGGTGCTGGAACAGATCTCCCGCCTGGACAAGACGGTGAACGATCTCCTCTTCTTCGGCAAACCGACCAAGGCGGAGCCGACGTGCACCAACATCAACAGTGCCTTGAAGAAGATCCTCGCCTTCGCGGCCCAGCATCGCGGCGGCAAGGACATACAGAAAAAGCTGGAGCTGGACGAGAGCCTCCCTCCGGTCTACGTCGATCCCAAGCAGATCCAGCAGGTCTTCCTGAACCTCTTCCTCAACGCCGTGCAGGCCATGCAACAGGGCGGCACGCTGACCGTGCAGAGCGGCCTGGTGAAACGGGGCGGGGTGGACATGGTGCAGGTACACGTCAAGGATAACGGCCAGGGAATTCCGCCGCAGATCCTGGAGAAGATCTTCACCCCATTCTTCACCACCAAGGCCCAGGGGACCGGCCTCGGCCTTCCGATCTGCCACCGGCTGATCGAGCAGCACGGAGGGTCCCTGTCGGTAGTCAGCGAGGACGGCAAGGGGACGACCTTCACCGTGGAACTCCCGGCCTACTGCCCCGTCCATCTCGAGCCCGAGGAGGAGTCTGCGGATTCCGCGCAGCAAGATGTGGCCGCCCTCCCATCCCGCTGGGAGCATAGCTGAGAGCATGGAAAAACTTAAGCCACACTCGGAACAGCAACCTGGAGAGAGCAATGCGCAAAACTAAGATAATGGTAGTGGACGATGAGCACCTGATCCGCTGGTCTTTGGAGCAGAATCTGAAGAAGCAGGGGTATGAGGTATGCACCGCCGGGACGGGCGAGGATGCGCTGCGGCTGGCCCGCGAGGAGCAGCCCGAGCTGGTCCTGCTCGACTACCACCTCCCCGGGATCAACGGTCTTGAGGTCCTGCAGCGGCTGAAGGAGCTGGACGAGGACATCTTGGTCATCATGGTGACCGCGCAGGGAGGGCTGGAGACCGCCGTCAACACCATGCGCCACGGCGCCTACGACTACATCAACAAGCCCTTCAACCTGGACGAGATGGCCATCGTCATCAGGAAGGCGCTGGAGACCCAGGACCTGCGCCGCGAGGTGGTGCAGTTAAGGAGCGAGCACAAGAAGTCGGGCCCTCCCAGGATCCTCGGCAATTCCAAGCACATGAAGAACGTGCTCGACATGATGGCCAAGGTCGCGAAGAGCGACGCCTCGACCGTGCTGGTGCAGGGAGAGTCCGGGACCGGCAAGGAGCTGGTGGCCAAGTGGATCCACTTCGAGTCGGCCCGCTGCGAAAAGCCCTTCGTGGCCATCAACTGCGCCGCGGTACCCGCCACCCTGTTGGAGAGCGAGCTCTTCGGCCACGAGAAGGGGGCCTTTACCGACGCCAAGACCTCCAAGAAGGGCCTCTTCGAGCTGGCCGACGGGGGGACCGTGTTCCTCGACGAGATCGGCGACATGGAGATCGGGATGCAGGCCAAGCTGCTGCGCTTCCTGGAGGACAGGACCTTCAGGCGGATCGGCGGCACCAAGACCATCCCCGTGGACGTCAGGATCATTTCCGCGACCAACAAGGACCTCCTGAAGGCCATCGAGGAGAAGATCTTCAGGAACGACCTCTACTACCGTCTGCAGGTCATCCCGATCTTCCTTCCGTCGCTTCGCGAGCGCAAGGAGGACATCCTGCTGCTGGCCAACCACTTCATCGACGTCTTCGGCAAGGAGTTCAACAAGCAGATCAAGGGGATCTCCAGCATGGCGGAGAAGCTCCTGGTCGAGTACAACTGGCCGGGCAACATCCGCGAGCTGAAGAACGTAATCGAGCGCGCCATCATCCTGGGGAATGACGAGAACCTGCTGCTGGAGAACCTGCCGCTGGAGATCGTGGCCAAGGCGAGCCAGATAACGGTGCCGATGGCGACCTTCAAGCTGCCGCCGGAGGGGATCGATATCGAGGAAGTGGAGCGCGAGCTGATCAAGCAGTCGCTGGAGATGACCGACTGGAACCAGTCGAAGGCGGCGAAGAAGCTGAACCTCGGCATCGACGCCTTCCGGTACCGGATGAAGAAGTTCGGGTTTTTAAAGTAAATCAAAAAAAACCCTAAAGGCGGTTAACAGGGATATACAGGATAGGCAGGATAACAACAGAGACAAACCTGGGTTAGATCAAAAGCCTGTACAGCCTTTTGTCTTACCCCAAGCTTCAGGTTTTAGCCTTTATCCCGTTCATCCTGTCCATCCCTGTCAACTTGCCTTCAGGGGTTGGTTTTTCCTCTGTCAGATTCTTACCAGTTCGTACTCTCTCGTCCCCACCCCTATCTTCTCCCCGTGCTCCAGCTGTACCTCCCAATCGATGTCGGGATGCACCCCGCGGAACTTGTCTCCTCCCGGCTCGTGCCCGGTGGCCAGGGCCGTGTCCTCATTACCCCTGGCATTGTTGACCAGATCGGCACAGGCCTGGTCGAGGGCCACGGGATCGGTCGAGGCGCAGATGCCTATGTCGTTCACGATCGGTGCATCCGCATGGCCGTAGCAGTCGCAGGCGGGCGAGACCTGGGTGATGAAGTTGACGAACAGGGTCTTGCCTTCCTTCCCGTGAAGCGCCCCTTTCGCGAACTCCACCATCTTCCGCATCACCAGCGATGCGCTCTCGTTCCACTGGATGTTGATCGCTTTCCTGATGCAGGAGGTGATGCAGCGGCTGCACCCTACGCAGGCGTCCGGATCGATCTTGGCCTTCCCCTCCATGATGGCGATGGCTTCGTGAGCGCACGATTTCATGCAGATCCCGCAGGCGTTGCAGAATCTTTCCGCCACCTTGGGCGCCACCGTCGAGTGCTGCTGCATCTTTCCCGTGCGGCTGGAGCATCCCATGCCGAGGTTCTTCAGTGTCCCCCCGAAGCCGGTCAATTCGTGGCACTTGAAGTGGGAGACTGCGATCAGCGCGTCCGCCTCCAGGATCTCGGCCCCGATCCCCACCGTTTTCATGATCTCGCCGTCCACCTGCACGTCGTGGGCTGTATGCCCCTTGAGGCCGTCACACATGATGAGGGGCGCGCCGACCACGGAGTAGTCGAAGCCGTTCTCGATGGCGCAGGCCAGGGCCGATGCGGCCTCCTTCCTCTGTCCGGGATAGAGGGTGGACGAGTCGGTCAGGAAGGGGATGGCCCCGCACCCCTTGATCTCGTCGACCACCCGGCGCACGAAGATCGGGCGGATGAAGGTGTGATTCCCCTTCTCCCCGAAGTGCACCTTGACCGCCACCAGGTTCCCCGCGGAGACGCAGGAGCCCAGTCCCGCCTCCTTCATTAGCCGTCCTATCTTGTCAAAAAGGTTCTCCCGGGCTCCCGCCCGCATATCAGCGAAATAGACCTTGCTCGACATATCCACTCTCCTCCGGTAGTTGTGAAGACCACGGAGTGTTAGCATATCTCGCGCCCTAATTCAACCGCGGTTAACTTTTTCTTGCTCTGTGGGAAAAATATGGTACTTATTAGAAAATGATCGGTAAACACGGAAAAATAGAATGTGACGAGCGGGAGCTCTGGGTGATGGGGGCTGGCGACCGGCCTGAACGGGGGGACATCGTCTGCCGGTACCTCTCCGAGGGGGGCTTTCGCTGCAGGACCACCAAGGCTGCCGATCTCGCCAGATGCACACCCCGGGCGATCCTCCTCGACATCTCACCCTGGTCCGATGACGGCTGGGGCATCCTCCTCTCCCTGAAGGCCAATCCCGATACCCGCGAGATACCGGTCCTGCCGCTCTACCTGAGCGAGGCGGGGCAGGTCGGCGAGGTCTTCCGGGTGGCCGGTTTCTTCATGCTGCCGATCGAGGACAAGTACCTGTCCAAGAAGCTCAAGGAATACGGCCTGGCGGACGAGTCGGAGGATTACGACCTGCAGGCCATGGTGGTGACCCGCCGGGGCGAGGAGAAGGTACAGAAAGCCATCCAGGACCTGGGCTTCGACGTGGTCAACGCCTACACCGGCAAAGAGGCCATTGCGCTTGGGACCATCATTCACCCCTACATGATCTTCTGCTCCCTGATGCTGGCCGACATGGGGGCTTTCGACCTGATGCACCGTTTCCTGCTCTATCCGCAGACCCGCAACATCCCCTTCTTCGTGCTGCTGAAGGACGCCATGAAAGAGGGCGAGCGCACCGCCATGGCGCGGAGCGTCGATCATCTCGTCCGCAAGAACTACCTCACCAAGGAAGAGTTCCTTTCGTATTTCAAGAAGGTCGAGAGCTGACCGGGATCTCTCGCCGGATAACGTACAGATAAATCAAGGGGCACCGCCACAGGCGGTGCCCCTTGTTGTTGCAGAAGGATCTTGAGGCCGGGTGCCGCTAGGCCGCCTTCTCCTCCGCTGTCACCGGGAGCTCCAGGGTGAAGGTCGCGCCTCGCCCGACGCCGGCACTCGAGGCAGTCAAGGTCCCGCCCATCTCCTTGGCAGCCAGGGCGCAGCTGTGGAGCCCGAAACCGTGACCACGGCGGCGGGTGGTAAAGCCATGGGTGAAGATACGGGAAAGATTCTCAGGTGCGATGCCTTCCCCCTGGTCGGCAACGGAGAGGCGCAGGTTCCGGTTGATCAGCTCGGCCGTCAGGGTCAGGTAGTGGCGCTCCGGGTTGGTCGCGGACATGGCTGATTTTCCGTTACTGATCAGGTTAACCAGGATCTGCAGCACCCTGGCCTTGTCCAGGACCAGCAGGGGCATTTCCGGGATATCCTTCACCACGGTGACGTGATGACGGTGAAGCGATCCGGCATTCATGCGGATGGCATCTTCAAGAAGATCGGCCACCGCTACCGGCTCGATCACGCTCGCCGCCCCGGCGTACGACTGCTGCATGGCAACGATGTCCTTGATGTGGTCCACGCTCTTCGTGAGCTGTGACAGCTCTTCCAGCATCCTGTGCTGCTCGTTGCCGAGCGCTTCTGCCAGTTTGTCCAGGTACTCGGGCAAAAGCTTCCCCTTGGCATCGTCCGCCAGGTAACGGGCGATATCGTGGGAGTGCTGGTTCAGAAGCTGGACCGTCAGCGTGAGCCCGCGCACCTTCGAGTTCCTCACCAACTCCCTCAGCACGCCCGCCGAGACATTGACGCTGTTCAAGACATTGCCGACGTTGTGCAGCACGTTGGTGGCGATTTCCGCCATGCCGGCCTTGCGTGCCGTGGACAGAAGCTCGCTCTGCGCCTCCCGAAGCTCGACCAGCGAAGCCGCGAGGTCCTTCCGGCTGCAGAGAAGCTTGGAGAAGATGCCGATCAGGGCCAGGACCAGGGCCGCGCATAGCGCCAGCAGGAGCGCCACCTTGTAGGTCGCGAAGAACCCGGGAGGTTTGTTGATGAAGATGCTCCCCTTCGGAAGTTGTGACTCGTCGATGCCGAAGCGCTCCATCTGGTTGTAGTCAAACATGTACCGGTTCGGGCTCGGCGAGAAGGTGACCGTGGTGGCCGGCGTGGATCCCTTCAGGATGTTGACGGCCATTTTCGCAGCGACGGTGCCATGTTCCCGCAGGTAGAGGAGCTTCCCCCCTACGATCCCCTTCCCGAGCATGAATTCCCACCCCGAGTAGATCGGTACCTTGCTGGCCGCGACCAGTTGCTGGCACGCGTCGTGAGGAGAGATCCGCTCGCCGTTCCCGTTTTCGACGTAGTTAGAGAAGAACATGACTACCGAGCCGGGTTGCAGCAGGCTTATCCGCCGGGTGAGTTCCTCCTGCCGGAGCCCCGCCAGGAAGGTGAAGCGGGTGCGCTTGGAGAAAAGAAGAGCTTGTTTGCAGAACTCGGCCCTGTTCTTCTGTCCGGTAACCGCTGTGTCGTGAACGACGACAATTTCCCTGGTGTCGGGGTGCAACTGGAAGATCAGCGCGAGGGTGTCGCTGAAGCTTGGCCTCTCGTCGATACCGTAGAATCCCTGTTTCCCTTTCAACCTCGAACTGTCGAATGAGTTGGTGCCGCAGAAGACGACCGGGGTGGAGCCGAACATGCTGTCACGGTATTTGTCCAGGACGTTGAAGGCATAGTCGTCGGTGGAGAAAATCAGGTCATAGTGCTTCCGCTGATACTTGAAGCGGAGCAGGTCAAGGATCCGGTCGTCGTACTCCTTGCCGCTGTAGTTGATCGAGTCCAGATACTCGATCTGCGTCTCAGTTTGCGGAAGCGTCTTCAGGAGGGTTTCCAGGAAACCGTCGGTGAACTGGTCCGATCCCTTATAGCCGCGATGGTAGGAGTTGAGGATGAGGACGGTCTTCTTCTGGCTCCCCTCACTGTCATGGGACATGACGGCTAAAAGCCAACACGTGCAGAAAAGGAGGAGTAGCGCCGACTTCCGGATAAGCATCTTCGTGATCCCTGCCTTTCAGCCTTTTGGTGGGTTCCGGGGAGGTAGAGCCGTAGTCGCTTGCGACGCAAGAGGGCCTAGATCTTTTCGGATGGTTTTGGTTATTCATTAGGATGATTCGCGACAGATGGAAAAAAATCGCGGATAGTTACCCCCCCGGAACCCGGCGTTTCCTCTATTAAATCTTCACCGTCTTGTAGAGGAAGTTCTTGAACTTGAAGAACCTCTTCCTCTCCTCCTCGTCCTCCTGCGGGTCGCGGGTGACGGCCTTGAGGTGCCTGGCTATCTCGGGCATGCTCTTCCCGGCTGCGGCGCGGCTCTTGT
>NZ_JBXKJL010000121.1:0-28253 GCF_056994735.1 Geomonas sp. | reverse complement strand
CTGATTAGTATCAATCTTCCGCCAACTCCCAAAACTGTCATTCCCGAAGCGATTCTGATCGGGAATCCAGCTCCTACACGACGTGAAATCTGGATCCCCGATAAGGGCATTCGGGGATGACAATCTCGTAGCGGAAGATTAGCGCTAAAGTAAAGGAACCGGACTACGCCGAGAAGAATCGTTTAAAGGCGTCGACAGCCAGCTTCACGTCCGCGAAGTTCACGTCCATGTGGTCGCCAGTCGCATCGCTCCCCCCCGCCCGATGAGTATTCCTTCCAGGGCCAGAGCTTCCCGCAGATCCGCCGCGCTGCAGCCTGTTCACGGTCAGGTCTTCGCCATAGACATCGTCGCCAACCTCGGCTTCGGCCATGACCTTGCGCATGGCGGCAGAGGGGCGGGTGACGGTGTCGCTTCTTAGATCTACGAGCTTCATGCCCTTCCTCTAGCATTCCCCTCTCAGGTCAATCCGACTTTGATCCGATCCTATCCGATGTGATCCGCGTGCACCTGCTTTTTACCTAGCGCCCTTACTCCGGCTTCTCGACGAAGCGGTACCTGTTGTTCCAGATCTTGTCGTCCCTCAGGTAGCAGACGCAGTGATCGGGGTTGGCCGCCAGGTGCCTCATGATATTGAAGACGGTCTCGACTTCATCTGGTCGCGCCAGTGCCATGGCCATTTCCTCGCAGGTGAACTCCCGTCCCTGCTGTTCCCGCAAGAGTTCCAGGATCTCCCCCTGGAGCTTGAGAACGGTACCGGCGGCCTTTTTCCCGGCCTCGACACCGGGCTGATGGTAGGCGTTGATATTGACCAGCGAGGCGTACAGTCCCACTGCCCGTTCGTACAAAGCGATCAGCGCGCCGACAGAGACCGGCGAGACCTCATTGACCGTGATGGTCAGCGATTCCCTCCCTTTCTCGTACAGCGCCTCCCTCGTTCCCTGGAAAAAGCCGGAAAGATAATCCCCCGAGGTCGCTCCCGGGTCGACTTCGATGGAGGCGCCCTCGCGGTCCCTGAGCACCTCGATAAAGGTGGCAAAGAAGTTGGGCACCCCTTCCCGCAGTTGCTGCACATAGGCGTGCTGGTCCGTGGAACCCTTGTTGCCGTAGACGGCGATACCCTGCGTGACGGTCTTGCCGTCCACGTCGCGTTCCTTGCCGAGCGATTCCATGATCAGCTGCTGCAGGTACCTGGAGAAGAGGAGGAGCCTGTCCTTGTACGGAAGGATGACCATGTCCTTGGCGCCTCGTCCCGCGGTGGCGTGGAACCAGGAGATGGCAAGGAGGGCTGCGGGGTTCTCCCTGGTGACGGTGCTCCTGGTGCTCTGGTCGCAGAGCCTGGCGCCGTCGAGAATCAGGTCGATGTCGATACCCTGCAGCGCGGCGGGGAGAAGGCCGACAGCCGAGGTGACGGAGGTCCTTCCTCCGACCCAGTCCCACATCGGGAAACGTGCCAGCCACTCCTCTTCGGAAGCGGTGCGGTCCAGTTCGCTGCCAACCCCGGTGACGGCAACGGCGTGGCCGGAGAAGTTCAATCCCGCCTTGTGGAAGGCCTCCCGGGCCTCAAGCATGCCATTGCGAGTCTCCTTGGTCCCGCCGCTTTTGGAAATTACCACTACCAGCGTCTGCTGGAGGGAATTACCGAGTTCGGCGATGACCCGGTCCATGCCGTCGGGGTCGGTATTGTCGAAGAAGTACGGCCGCATCCGGTTCTTCGCGCCCCCGAGGCTGTCGGCGACGAACTGGGGGCCGAGGGCCGATCCGCCAATACCAACGATGAGAAACTTGGTGAAATGGACGCCGCCGGGAGCGGAAATGTTCCCTGCATGTACCGACCCTGCAAAAGCCTTGATTGAGGCCACCGTCCCGATTATCTCTTCCGATAATTCCTCATTGGGGGCAAGCTCGGGAGCTCGCAGCCAGTAATGCCCTACCATCCGGTTCTCGTCCGGATTGGCCACCGCGCCTTGCTCGAGCTCCGCCATCGCCTTATATCCCTTTTGCAGGCGCGGCTCCATTTCCACTAGAAAGCTGTCGGGAAAGTTCATCCTGCTGGTATCAACCGTCATCCCGATCTCGGGGTTGTGGTAGAGCCTGTGTTTGTAGCGCTCCCAGAGCTGCGGCTTTTGCATGTAACCTCCCGTACGAGTTGCCAGTGTCGTTGATGTTTTTGCTGAGTTTGACTCGGGTACGGCCAGCATTTCTCATTTGTGCCGGGGCATCATATCATAAATTAAAACTTATTCAAGTTCGACGGCGAGTCCTGTTCAAAACCGCCCGTTGCTGCTCATGAGAGTGGCTGCAGCTGCAACTACCCGATATTGCACATATTTATGCCGTAGCGGCACCTGCTTGTGCAAGGTGTGAACATTGCCGGTTTCGGCAGGGAAACCGGGGGGGCTGAATTAACTCAACAATAACCTGTACCTACAGCGAGTGCAAGGGGCGGATGTCGTGGTACGGCTGTTGTAATGAGAAAAGACGTCGCCACTCCAGGCGAGGGAGAATCGGGGGAACAGATGAACGCAAAGCGCAGGAAGGATGTGGATGCCACGGCGAGGCTCTTCCAGGAGAACCTCGAACCGGTCTTCGGGGTTATCGCCGCCAGCTCGCAGGATCACGTGATGGACAAGCTGTCCATATCACTCAGGAAGGCCCTTCTCCTCATTGCCATCGACCGCTACGGATGTGACAACGAGAGGATCGCACGCGCCCTGGGAATTACCAGGGCGAGGCTTGAGAAGGAGCTTGAATCGTGCCTTCTCCAGCACCAGGATCAGCGAGCCGCCTGAGCCGGGCTCAGGCTTCGGAGGATTCTGGAACCCCTGGCAGAGGTGCGAGATCCCTAACGAAATGCCTTGAATAATGAAACGGGATTTGCTACAGTGCCCTGTCAATCCCAAGTATCCCGGCGCGCCAGAGCATCGGCAGATCTAGCTGTAAAAACGCAGCTTTGTCCCCTTCCACCGTGACGTTCGACGGGCCGCAAGATAAAATGAGGCATGTTATGGATGCAGCCCTTGCCATTATAGGGGAAGAACTTAAAAACGTAGAACTGCAGTTCAAAAAAGACCTGCAGTCTGATGTCCCGCTGATCCGCAAGGTCGGCGAGTACGTCCTCTCGAGCGGCGGCAAGAGGATTCGTCCGGCCCTCGTCCTGCTGGCAGCCCGGCTCTGCGGCTACGAAGGTGCCCGCAGCGTTCCGCTGGCGAGCGTGGTGGAGTTCATCCACACCGCCACCCTGCTCCATGACGACGTGGTAGATAACGCCAACCTCCGCCGTGGCATCGCTTCCGCCAACACCCTTTGGGGCAACGAGGCATCGGTGCTGGTCGGCGACTTTCTCTTCTCCAAGTCCTTCTCCCTCATGGTCGCCGACGGCGATCTCGGGATTCTCAAGATCCTTGCCGACGCCACGACCATGATCGCCGAGGGGGAAGTGCTGCAGCTGGTCTGCACCAGCGATCTCGATATCACCGTCGACCGCTTCATCGAGGTGGTCCGCTCCAAGACCGCCATCCTGCTCTCCGCCGCCTGCGAGGTGGGCGCCATTCTCGGAAAAGCCGAGCCCGAGCTGCAACAGGCTGTGGCCGACTACGGTATGGAACTGGGGATCGCCTTCCAGCTGATGGACGACACCCTGGACTATACCGCCAGCGAAGAGCAGTTCGGAAAGAGCATCGGCCACGACCTGGAAGAGGGAAAGATCACCCTCCCCTTGATCCACACTCTCCAATGCTGCACCCCGGAGGAGCGCGAGGTGATCGCGGCGGTGGTGGAAAAGGAACTCCTCAGCGACGAGGACTTCGCCAGCGTCTTCGCCCTGGTCCACCGTTACGGCGGCATCGAGCACACCGTTGCTGCTGCCAGGGAACACGTCGCCCTCTGCAAGAAGCACTTGGATAAATTCCCGGCTTCAGTGGTCAGGGATGCCATGGCGGATCTCGCCGACTATGTCGTGACGCGCGTTAAATAACCGTTAGCGGCTCGTCATTTAACCGGGCTCCTCTCGCCATTAGTTATTTTTAGTGTATTTTTTTTAATTAATTTACCCTTGCCACGGCTGTCTCGTCTTCGCGATATCATGTCACGTCGCGAACTTCCGTCTGCAATCCCGCCAAGCGCTCTCCATCGCTGCACCGGCTGGTCTGCTTTTTGCTACCTCGTCTCCCCGAACTATGAGATTCATTTTCGTGGGGGGCAACGTGGACGAAGAGACGCCGCTGCACTCGTCTGAACTGGAAGTTAACGGGGAGTACTTCAGCATCAATATCTATTGCAGCGCCGCCGGGAGGTATTTCGCCAAGACCTGCCTCGGAGAAGGTGACGTCATAATCACCGACGGCCCCACCGTCGTCGATGCACTGAAGAGGCATGAAAACCTGCTCCCGCTGGCGATCGGGACCAGGGAGCTCACCAATAGTTATCTTGGTTCTCCTCGCCGCCCCAAGGGGCGCCGCCTTTGATCGAAGGGTAAAGTCGGCGAGGCCCTTTTCCCGGGCACCGTCGCCCGTCCCGGGGCACGCTGAATAGCTACCATGGCAGCTCCACCTCGATCACTTCCCACCGTTCCATTTCTCTTCCCGATGCCATTTCTCGCCCTCTCTTGCCACACCATCACAAGGACTCTCCCGATCGCTTCGACAGGGGAGATCTTCATTTGCAGTTCCTTGACCTGCAGCTCATTATAAATTGATTGCCCTGACCGCCCAAATCGGTTAAAAATTAAGGCTGACCCCGATGCCGGGGCAACCTCTTGCCGCCCAGGACCCGATGCCCCCCAGGATATTGATCATAGATGACGACAGCTCGCTGCGCCGGGTGCTGGAATACAACCTCCAGCAGGAGGGGTATTCCGTCTTTACCGCCGCCGACGGCGAGAGCGGGCTCAAGCTGTTCGCCGAGAAAGAACCGTCCCTGGTGATAACGGACCTGAAGATGCCCGGCATCAGCGGCTTCCAGGTCCTTTCCGCCATCAAGGAGAAATCCCCGGCCACCGTCGTCATCGTCCTCACCGCCTTCGGCGCCATAGACACCGCCGTCGAGGCGATGAAGCTTGGCGCCTTCGACTACCTGACCAAGCCCTTCAACCGTGACGAGCTGAAGCTGACGGTGCGCAAGGGGCTTCAGTTGCAGGGGCTCTCCGAGGAGAACCGCCTCCTCAGGGAAGAGCTCTCGGGCAGGGCCGAATTCAAGAGCATCATCGGGACCTCCCGCGCCATGGAGGGGGTCTTCGCCGTGGTCCGCAAGGTCGCCGACACCGAGGCCACCGTCCTCATCACCGGGGAGTCCGGTACCGGGAAGGAGCTGGTGGCCCGTGCCATCCATTCCGGCAGTTCCCGCCGCAGCGCCCCGTTCGTCGCGGTGAACTGCGCCGCCATCCCCAAGGACCTCCTGGAGAGCGAGCTCTTCGGCCACGTGAAGGGGGCCTTCACCGGCGCCATCCGCGACAAGGAAGGGAAGTTCCAACTGGCCGAGGGGGGAACCATATTCCTCGACGAGGTCGGCGACCTTCCCCTCGAGCTCCAACCCAAGCTGCTGCGCGTGCTGCAGGAGAGGGTGGTCGAACGGGTGGGGGGGACGTCCAGCGAGAAGATCGACCTCCGGGTGGTGGCCGCCACCAACGCCGACGTCGAGAGATCGATTGCCGAGGGGAGGTTCCGCGAGGACCTCTACTATCGGCTCTGCGTGATACCGATCAAGCTCCCCCCCCTGAGGGAAAGGGCGGAGGACATCCCGCTTTTGCTGCGCTACTTCTGCGCCAAATTCGGAGCCGAAGGGGTGACCTTCACCAAGCCGGCGCTGGAGCGGCTGCAGAGGTACACCTGGCCCGGAAACGTGCGTGAGCTCGAGAACACCGTGGAGCGCCTCCTCATCATGCGGGAGGGGGACCAGATCGCGGTGGAGGAGCTGCCGGAAAAGATCTCCGCCGCTGCCGGTGGCCCGCAGGGTGGGGTGCTGCGCCTGCCGCCGGAGGGATATTCGCTCGAGCAGCTGGAGAGGGAGGCGGTGCTGGAGGCGCTGTCGAGGTGCGACTGGAACCAGACCGCCGCAGCCAGGTTCCTCCGCATCCCGCGTCATACGCTGATCTACAGGATGGAAAAATACAATATCGTTCAACCGGGGAGGAAGTAATGAAGCGTTGGGTTTTGGCCGTGTTGCTGCTGGGCGTTTTCGTGGTCTCGGGCTGTACCAAGCATGAGGAGCCGGCAGTCGAGGGGAATCCGGCCCCTGATTTCACCCTGAAGGACCTCTCCGGTCGGCCGGTCCAGCTTTCCTCCCTGAAGGGAAAGGTGGTCATGCTCAACTTCTGGGCCACCTGGTGCCCCCCCTGCCGCGAGGAGATCCCCTCCATGGTGAAACTGAACCAGCTCATGCAGGGCAAGCCCTTCCAGATGCTGGCCGTTTCCATAGACGAAGGGGGCAAGGACGCCGTCCTCTCCTTCTTCCAGAAGAATGGAGTCTCGCTGCCGGCCCTGCTCGACACCGACGGCAAGGTCGCCAAGCGCTACGGAACCACCGGGGTCCCCGAAACTTTTGTGATAGATCCCAAGGGTGTTATACTCAAAAAGGTAATCGGTCCGATGGATTGGAGCTCTCCACAGGTGGTTGCCGCATTCGACGACTTAATCAGGAAAAAGTAACCCGCAGCCCCGGCGGCACCGCACGCACCCTGGAGAATAACAGATGGACTCGACCAACATCAGCCTGATAGGCGCCTTCGTGGCGGGATTGCTGTCTTTCCTCTCACCGTGCGTGCTGCCGCTCATCCCCTCGTACATCACCTACATAACCGGTCTCTCCTTCGCCGACTTGAACGCCGAGCACCCCTCTCACAAGGTGAGGGAGCAGACCATCATCCATTCCCTCCTCTTCATTGCCGGCTTTACCTGTGTCTTCGTGCTGCTGGGCGCCTCCGCCACCTTCCTCGGCGACTTTCTTCATGAACACAAGACCGCCATCCGGAGGGTGGGTGGTATCCTGATCATCATCTTCGGCATCCAAGTCTCCGGCCTCTTCGATATCGGGATGCTGCTGGGCGAGAAGAAGATCACCCTGCACCGCAAACCTGCCGGCTACCTGGGGAGCTTCGTGGTCGGCGTGGTCTTCGCCGCCGGATGGACCCCCTGCATCGGTCCGATCCTGGCCACCATACTCGCCGTGGCGGCTACCGAGGGGAGGGGCGTCTGGTTACTCCTTGCCTACTCCATGGGGCTCGCCATCCCCTTCTTCCTGGCCGCGCTGGCCATGCATCACTTCTTGATACTCTTCCGGCGCTTCAAGCGGCACATCCGCCTGTTCGAGATCTTCACCGGATTGATCATGGTGCTGGTGGGCATACTCCTCTTCACCAACTCCCTGGTGATAATAAGCAGATACACCAGCGCCTGGTTCGGCGCAGAGTAGCCACCCGCAGGCTGCGGCCCTTGTGGCAACCGGCGAGCGCAGGAGAGATCCCGTGGCCAGATCACCCTTGATCATCCAGCTTGCGGTCTCCGATCTCGGGACCACCGAGGCCTTTTACGCCGGCATCCTGCAGTTGCCGCTGGAGAGGCCGGTGACCTCGATCGGGGCGCCGGAGCACCTGGTGCTCCGATGCGAGGGCGGTTGGGAAGTGATATTCGTGGAAGAGGCGTCGATGGCGCGGGCGCATCCTATTCTGGAGGCCCGCCTGGCGAACTTTCCGCGGGGGGTGGGGATGACCCTTCATCTTGTGGTGAGCGATCTTGATGATATCTACCAGGAGTTGCTGGAGGAGGATCTGGAAATTCTGTACCCGCTGGAGGTCAAGCCTTACGGGGCTCAAGAGCTCTGGTGCTTCGATCCGGACGGCTACCTGGTCGTGCTTGAGGAGCCCACCCGCGACACCCGCCTCCCTGCTCAGCAGTAGCTCCCCCCCTGAACTGCCGGACCCATCTGCCGTCTTCCCGGTCATCAATGTCCCCTCTGCCACCGTGATCATGTTGCGGACGAGAGGCAAATCCCCCCTGTCCCCAGCGGTGTCCGGTTAGCTACTTGCACCTGCCCATTTCTCCACAGTTCAAGCTCCCCCTCGCCCTCCGGGAGAGGGTCGGAGTGAGGGAAGCCCATATCTCCGTGGCACTTGCCCTCACCCCTGCCCTCTCCCATAGGGAGAGGGAGCAGTTTCGAAGGAAGGTTGGGAGGGGAAAGAGGCAAAGCAAAAACCTAACCGGACAACGCTGCCCTGTCCCCCCTTTGACAAGGGGGGGACGTACTGGGGCCTTATCAGAGGAAGTTTATCGGCTCTTACGAGAAGGCATGGGCTCCTCCCAAGGGAAGAGCCTTTGTGTTTTAAGGGGCGCTGATGGAGAAGAGGCGGCTTTCTTCGCCTGAGGGATTCACCACCTGGAGCCGGATCGACTTGAGGATGGGGTCGTACGGGTGGCGCTGGTAGACCAACTGGTTGCAACCATCGAATATTATCTGGTCGCGGTCTCCTACCGCCGGCTCCGCGGTCCCTATCCTGACGCCGTCGGCAACGAGTTGGGAGGTCTGCAGGAAATTCCTTCCCGTAATGATCAACTCGTAGTAACTCACGTGGTCGGCACCTATCGAGACACTGGTAATCTCCGGCCGGGAATCTATGAAGAGGGCCACCGTCCCCGAGGTCGCGTCGGAAGGGTTCTTCACCTGCACCTGGTGCAGTCCTCCCGGCAACTGCGGGACGATGAAAGAGAGGGCGGTGGGGGAAAGGTAGCGGGTGCCGATGGCGGCGCCATCGAACATGATCCTGGCGCCGTTCTGGAAGTTGGCTCCAGACACAACGATTTCGCGCTCGAATCCGGAGGCGCAGGCGGCGATGGTGTCGGGGGTGAGACTGGAGGTTACCGGCCTAAGCGGCAGGACCGTGAAGTTGAAGGCCCGGCTGGTGGCGCCGTCGTCCCTTCTGAGATAGAGGGCGTAGACGCCGGGCTGCAGGTCGGGGAGGTCGAAGGAGAGAATTTTACCCCCGGGTGCGATGGTGGTGGGAAGCTGGCTTGTCCCGAGGAAGGCTGCTGTCCCCGCGGTAAATCCGGTGCCGTTAACGGTCACGGTCATTCCCGGCTCGCCCTGGGCCGGTATGATGCTCAGGATAGTCAGAGCGGGAAGTCTCGGTTGGGTGGCCTTTCGTACCGGTTCGGCCTGACAAAAGGCTGCCGCTGCGACAGCCATGACGGCGATAAAAATCACTACTTTTATCAGGTGACGGTACACGGCAGATCCTCCATTAGTAGCGAAAACATGACACTAATTAAACATCGCCCCCGGCCCTTGTCAATTCTCCACCGTCAGCGAGAGCCAGACCCCGACCAGCAGGAAGATGAAGTCCGTGGCCCATGCCGCCACCATCGGCGGCAGCAACCCCGCCTGTCCCACAGAGATGATGATCGAATTCACCACCACGTAAAGAAATCCCACCGCCAGCGACAGTCCGATTCCGAAGGCGATCCCGCTCGACCGGCCGCTGCGCAGGGCGAAGGGAGTGCCGAGAATGGCCATTACCGCGCAGGCAAAGGGTATGGAGAACCTGCTGTACATCTGGGTCAGGTATCTGGTCGGGTCATAGCCACCAGCTTTAAGCTTGTCGCAATACCGGCGCAATTCGCTGATGGTCATGCTGTCCGAGTACTTCCCCAACACCTTGAGGTCTGCCGGCTTCAGCTTGAGTCCCACCCGCAATTCCGGGAAAGCTTTCGTGCTCGAGATCTCTCCCCCCGTGAAGTTCCGGATAACGGCCTCCCTGAAGACCCAGCCGCGGTCATCGAGGGTGCCCGAGCCCGCGTCGGTGCGGGTCACGGGGGCGGTGGTCCCGCGACCGAGCTCCCAGAGCGTGATTCCCTTAAGCTCCCGCCTCTGGGGGTCGAAGAGACTTGCCCGCAGGATCACCCCCTCCTCCCGGTGCCAGATGTTGTGCTGACGGAAATAGGTGCTCGGTGCCTTCTTCTCGATCAGGACATCCTGGATATAGGTGCGCTGGGCGTAGGTGGTGGGGAGGACGAATTCGCCGATGGCAAGGTTGACGACGCTGACCACCAGGGCGATGCCGAGGATGGGCGCCGCGATCCGGGTGATGCTGACCCCGCAGCTGCGCATCGCCGTCAGCTCGGAACTCATCGAGAGGGACCCCAGGGTGAGGAGCGTGGCCATCAGCACCGCCAGGGGAGACGCCTGCATCACTATCTCGGGGGTCTTCAGGAGGAAGAAGAGGGCGATGTCGCTCCAGCGGCCGCCGTGGCTGGTGAAACGGTTGATCTTGTCCATGAAGTCGACTACCAGGTAGATGGCGAAGAAGGCGCCCATGCACAGGGAGAACATCCTCAGGTAGACCTTGGCCACGTAACGCGAAAGTATTCTCATCCCCTTCCCCTCCTGCCGAAGCGCGAGAGGAGCGCCGATTTACACCGGCCCAGCAGGGCGGCCAGCGGCAGCTGTTCCTCGGAGGCCGCCTTCCTGAAGAGGTAGATGCCCAGCAGCAGGAAGAGGACGTTGGGGGTCCAGCAGGCGACCGCTGCCGGGACCAGCCCCTTCCCCCCCAGGGTGTTGAAGCCGGAGAGGATCACGTAGTAGACGAGGATGACCCCGATGCTGAGGGAGAAACCTGCGCCCTTGCCGGAGCGGCGGTTGAGGATTCCCAGCGGCATGGCCAGCAGCGTGAAGACGAAGCCGGAGAAGGGGAGCGCCAGCCGGCTGTGATACTCGAGCCTCATGGCGCGGCGGGCCTTCCGGTCGAGGGTCGGCGCCGGGTGCGAGAGCTCCTGGAGTGTCATGTCCCCTTCGCCCTTGGCGACCTGCGGGCCCTCCGCCAGGGCCACCCGCAGGTTGTACTCCTGGAAATCGACCAGCCGGTACTCCCCCTGTTCCGTGCTGCGATGGATGCTCCCGTCCTTGAGATGGAACTCGATGGAGTGGGTGCGCCGGTCGTTGAGGAGTGCCCCGGTCTTGGCGAAGATGGTGGAGGCGTTACGCGGATTCCTCTCGTCGTGGATGATCACTCCCGCCATGGCCTCCCCCTTGGGATCTAGGGTGTCGGTGTAGATGACCATGCCGGGGAAGGCGTTATTGAAAACCTTCTCCTTGACCACTATGGCGGCGCTGTTCTGGGCCACGTCGACCAGCAAGGTCTTGAACGAGAGGTTGCCCCACGGTACGCCGTAGGCGGAGATGAAGAGGCAGACGACGCAGGAGACCAGGGAGAAGGCGAGAGCCGGCGGCAGCATCCCGTACAGGCTTATGCCGCAGCTCTTCATGGCGGTGATTTCGCTGTCGGCGGAGAGGCGGCCGAAGGCCAGCAGCACCGCCATGAGCACGGCCATGGGGATGGTGTAAAGCCAGAAGGGGGGGAGGAGATATACCACCATCCAGACCACGTCACGAAGGGGTACCCCCTTCTCCACCACCATCTCGGCGAGCTTCAGGAAGCGTCCCATCAGCAGTACGAAGGTGAAGGTCCCCATGCCGACCAGGAAGGGGGGGGGTATCTCCTTGAATATATAGGCGTACAGCGTCTTTTTCATGGATCTCGCATCATACATTAGTTGCGGGGGGAAGTAAATGAGGCAGATGAAGGTCGAGCCTAAGATTACCTGACCTTTCCGCTCTTCTTGATCTCAATGCCGATCTGTTGTACAAGAGAGGGATGGAAAATAAAGAGATCATCAAAAAGGCGCTCCTCTTTTCGGGGCTGGACGAAGAAAACCTGGTCGAGGTGGGGGATATCGCGGTGCGCCGCCCCTTCGCCAAGGGCGAAACCCTCTTTACCGAGGGGGAGAAGGCGGAAGGTTTCTACCTCCTGGCCTCCGGCGCCATCAAGCTCTGCAAGATCTCTCCCGACGGCAGGGAAAAGGTGCTGCACATGGTGCACCCGGTGGAGACCTTCGCCGAGGCGGCCTTCTTCGGCGACGGCAGCTACCCCGCCGAGGCACGCGGGGTGGAAAAGGGCGAAGCGCTCTTCTTCTCGCGTTCCGCCTTCATGGGGCTGCTGGAGCGAAACCCGCGCTTCTCCCTGAACCTGATCGCATCGCTCTCCCTGCTGCTGCGCCGCTTCGCCAGGCAGATCGAGGAGCTCTCCTTCGCCGATGCCCCGGCCCGGGTCGCCTCCTACCTGCTGGACCTCGCCGCCCGCAAAAGCACGAGCTTCCAGGGGAGAACCTATCTGGAGCTGGATATGCGCAAAGGCGAGCTTGCCTCCCGCCTCGGCACCGTCAGCGAGACCCTCTCCCGCACCTTCAGGAAGATGAAGGACGAGGGAGTCATCGAGGTCGACGGCAACAAGGTCACCATCCTCAACATGGAGAAGCTCAGGATGGTGGCAGGAAGATGATGGAACGGCACGGTCAGGGTCCTATTCCTGCCCGTGTTGATGAGCCTTCCCCTCCGCGTTCGCGCCGTTTCCCTTCCCCCGCCGCAGCACAGCTCTTCCCTCCCCGAGCTAAATGTCTGAAACTTGAATGTTAATTAATAAAATCGAAGATTAAGTGAGAATAATCTTGATATCACATGAGACGCTGCTATAATTTGCCCCTGCCGTAGATCATGATGACGGTTTGTTATGGAGGCAGCTTGGATTGGGAATGCTGCTGGAGCAAAGAGGAAATCACCCCTGAACTCTGCCCCTATATCGGCGAAGGCGAGGAGGACCTTTACACGTCCCAGCGCCGCAGGGTGGTAGAGAAGTGTGTCGAGTGCCCCCGCTTCAAGAATGACCTCGCCCGCATGAAAGGGGCAGGGTACCCTCTTTCCGATCTCCTCCCGTACATCCTGACCGAGTTCCAGGAGCAGAAGGCCCAGATGGGGGCCATGCTTAGCTTCCTGAACAGCAAGACCCGCGAGATCAAGTTCCTGCGCGAGGTGAGCCTCGTGCTGCAGACCTCGCTGGACCTGGACGAGGTCCTCTCCGTCGCCATGACCGCTATCACCGCCGGCAAGGGGTTCGGGATGAACCGCGCCTTCCTGCTGATGACCGACAAGGAGCGGCGCAACCTCAAGGGCTACCTGGGGGTCGGGCCCAAGGATTACGAGGAGGCCTGGCGGACCTGGGAAGATATCGGCAAGAGTAACTTCACCCTGAAGGAGCTGGCCAAGAACTTCCAGAAGACCAAGCTTAACTCGGAGAAGGTCAAATTCCACGACATCCTGGAGCAGTTGACCGTGCCCCTGGCCGACCAGGGACACATCTTCAACCGCGCCCTGCAGACCAAGAAGGCCATCCTGGTCGAAAACGCGCTCAACAACCCCGACCTCGACCGCGGTCTGGCCCGCATCCTCGGGGTCGACTGTTTCCTGGTGATGCCCCTCATCTCGAGGAGCCGGCGCATCGGCGTCATCATCGCCGACAACTGCATCACCCATAAGCCGATCACCCTGCAGGACATGCAGTCGCTTGAGACCTTCGCCTTTCCCGTCGCTTTCGCCCTGGAGCGGGCTTCCCTTTATGAGCGGCTCCAGGAGGAGGTGGACAAGCAGAAGGCGGCCAACCAGAAGCTGCGCGAACAGCAGGAACTGATCGTCAAGATGGAGAAGATGGCGCTGGTCGGCAAGATCACCTCCAGCATCGCCCACTCCATCCGCAATCCCCTCATGGTCATCGGCGGTTTCGCCCGTACCCTCCTCAAGGGGACACCCGAGAACGATGAGAAGCGGAGCTACCTGGAATCGATCGTGAGGGAGACCCGCCAGCTCGAGACCGTGTTGAGCGAGGTGCTGGAGTACTCGGAGTCGCTCTTCCCGGTGATGGACTTCTGGGACCTCAACAAGCTGATCTCCTCCTCGATGGGGGAGCTGACCGATACCCTGGAGCAGGCGGGGGTCATCTGCCACCCCGAGCTCTCCCCCGAAATCCCCATGGTCCGGGTCGACTACAAGCAGATAAGCTACTGCATCAAGACCATTGTCTCCACGGCGCTCTCCAACATGGAGAAGGGGGGAGAGATCCGGGTCGAGAGCCTTGCGGACGATGACGGCGTGCTGCTCCGCATCATCGACAGCGGCCGGGCCTTGAGCCTGGAGGCCCAGGAGGCGCTGACCGCACCCTTCTTCCAGACCCAGGAAATGGGGGCGGGAGTGGGACTTTCCCTGTGCAAGACCATCCTTGAGCGCCAGGGAAGCTCGCTCTCCATCGTCAGCAACCCCGAAGGCGGCAATACCTACAGCATCAGGCTATTTACGAAAAAGGAGAATATCTGAAAATGGCAAGGTTACTGGTAGTTGATGATGAAGCCAACATCCGGCTCCTTTACGCACAGGAATTGACCGACGAAGGCTACGAGGTGGTCACCGCGGCCTCGGCCCTGGAGGCCGTCCAGCAGCTCGAGTCGTCCGGCTTCGACCTGGTGGTGCTGGACATCAAGCTCAGGAACGAGAGCGGCATCGAGCTTTTGCAGCGGATCGTCAAGGAGCGGCACACCCTCCCCGTGATCCTCTGCACCGCCTTTTCCTGCTACAAGGACGACTTCTCCGCCTGGCTGGCCGACGGCTACGTGGTGAAATCCAGCGACATGCAGGAGCTTAAGGACGAGATAAAGCGGGTGCTGACCAAGAAGCAGAAGGCCGCTGCGGTGGCTTCTGCTTGAGAAATAATGGATGCGCCCTTCGACAGGCTCAGGGCGAACGGTTACATTCACTCAGGGTGAACGGTTACACACCATGGAGAAGCTCACGGTGAACGGCACCCATACCTTCTAACCGAGTAATGTGAAACCGTTCGTGCCGAGCTTGTCGAAGCACGCATTGTCCGAGAGTCGAAGCACGCACATGTTATGAGGAAATTCAATACTGATCTGCTTTTCCTGGAGGTATGAATCTATGAAGGCTGTGATTATGGCGGGTGGTTTTGGAACCCGCATGCAACCCCTTACCTGCAACCTTCCGAAACCGATGGTTCCCCTGATGAACCGCCCCATCATGCTGCACATCGTGGAACTCCTGAAGAAGTACCAGATCACCGACCTCGTCATGCTCCTGTACCACCAGCCCAGCGTGATCAAGAATTTCTTCCGCGACGGCGCCGACCTCGGGGTGAGGATCACCTACGTGACGCCGCTGGAGGACATGGGGACCGCCGGGGCGGTGAAGTGCGCGGAGAAGTACCTCGACGAGCGCTTCCTGATCATCAGCGGCGACCTCCTCACCGACTTCAACATCCAGAAGGTGGTCGATTTCCACGAGGCCAACAAGGCGCTGGCCACCATCACCCTGACCTCGGTGAAGGACCCGCTGCAGTTCGGGGTGGTCATCACCGACAAGGACAAGCGCATCACCCAGTTCCTGGAGAAGCCCGGCTGGGGCGAGGTCATCTCCGACACCATCAACACCGGCATCTACGTGCTGGAGCCGGAGATCTTCAAGTACATCCCGGAGGGGGAGAACTTCGACTTCTCGCAGGACCTCTTCCCGCTCCTCTTGAAGAAGAAGGCGCCCCTCTTCGGCTTTCCGGTCAAGGGGTACTGGCGGGACATCGGCAACACCGACTCCTACCGCGAGGCCCATCACGACATCCTGAAGGGAAAGGTGAGCGTCAAGGTCGACGAGCAGAGGAAGGAAGCTCCCGGCAAGGACCTCCGCATCGGTCTCGACGTGCGTCTCGGCGAGGGGACCCAGCTGGAAGGGACGGTAGTGGTGGGGGACAACTCCCAGGTCAAGGCCGGGGCCCAGATCAAGGACTCGGTGATCGGCAGAAACTGCACCATCGACCCCGGGGTCAAGCTCTCCCGCTGCGTGATCTGGGACAACGTCTACATCAAGAAGGGCGCCAAGATCAACGACTCCGTGATCTGCAACAACGTGAGCGTGGGGCAGTCGACCGTGATGGAGGAAGGGGTGGTGGTCGCCGACGACACCTCCATCGGTGAAGAGAGCTACATCAAGAGGGATGTGAAGATCTGGCCCCGCAAGGTGATCGAGGCCGGCTCGACCGTGACCGGCAACCTGATCTGGGGCGAGCGCTGGAAAAAGTCGCTCTTCGAGGGGGAGATGATCAAGGGGCTCGCCAACATCGAGCTCACGCCCGAATTCGTGGCCAAGCTCGGCTGCGCCTACGGGACCTCGCTCCCCAAGGGGAGCCACGTCCTGGTAGGGCGCGACTCCACCCTTTCCTCCCGCATGCTCAAGAGGAGCTTCCTCGGCGGGATACTCTCCGCCGGAGTCAACGTGCGCGACATCAGGATGGTCTCGCTCCCCATTCTGCGCTACAAGCTGCGCACCTTCGGCGAGGTCGGCGGGGTCCACTTCCGCCAGTCGATGGATGACCCGGCCACCACCGAAATCGTCTTCCTCGACGCCGATGGCCTCGATTTCTCCAGCTCCATGGGCAAGAACGTGGAGCGGATATTCTACAAGGAGAACTTCCGGCGTGCCCACCACATGGAGCCGGGAGGGATCACCGAGCTCCCGCAGGTAGTCGACTTCTACCGGGAGGGATTCTTCCGGGGGGTGGACCAGCAACTGATCCGCAAGGACGCGGCCAAGGTGGTGATCGACTTCAACCACTCGGTGGCGGGCCAGATCCTGCCGCAGATCCTGAACGACCTCGGGGTCGAGGTGATAGGGCTCAACACCTACCTCGACGAGCAGCGGGGCTCCAAGACCGCGGACGAGAAGCCCAACAGCCTGCAGCAGCTCTCCAAGATCGTCGTCACCCTGGAGGCCCGGGCCGGATTCTGGCTCGACCCGACTGCGGAAGAGGTGGTGCTGGTGGACGAGACCGGCAAGATATATCCGCCGGAGGAGCTCCTGCCGCTCATGGCCGGGCTGATGATAAAGAGCGGCGGCAGGGGCGCCTTTGCGGTCCCGGTCTCCGCGCCCTCCATGATCGAGCAGCTGGCGGGAGAAAACGGCTGCTCCGTGCGGCGGACCAAGAGCGCCGAGCGCTCCATGATCGAGGCTGCCATCTCCCCCGAGGTCATCATGGCCGGCTCCATGGGGGGACGCTTCGCCTTCCCCAAATTCCAGGCCGCCTTCGACGGCATGTTCACCATCGCCAAGACCATCGAACTCTCGGCCAGCGTGAAGATGCCCCTTTCCCGCGTCCTCTCCGACGTGCCGCGCAGCACCTTCCTCCAGGGGAAGGTCCCCTGCGTCTGGGAGAAGAAGGGGGGGGTCATGCGCAAGATGAGCGAGGACAGCCTCGACAAGGAGGCGAGCTTCATCGACGGCATCAAGGTCTCCTTCGGGCAGGACTGGGTCCTGGTGCTGCCGGACCAGTACCAGCCGGTGGTCCACGTGGTGGCCGAGGCCAAGGAGTCGAGACGGGCCCACAAGCTCCTCGAGGAGTACATGCAGAAGGTCGAGCGGTGGAAGAAGGAGCTGTCATAGAAGGCGAGGGGGAGGCTGGCTATGACCGAACCGCTCTACGTGTCCTTTCTGTGGCACATGCATCAGCCTTTCTACAAGGACCCGGTCCAGGGTGAGTACATCCTCCCCTGGGCCTACCTCCATGCCATCAAGGATTACTACGACATGCCGGCCATCGTCGACTCCATCCCCGGCGCCAAGGTGGTCTTCAATCTCGTCCCTTCCCTGCTGGAGCAGATCCTCGATTACGCCGCCGGCACCGCGGTCGATCCCTTCCTGACCCGGGCGCAGATGGAACCTGCCGATCTCTCCGAGGAGGACCGGCTCTTCATCCTGGAGAACTTCTTCTCCGCCAACAAGCAGCGCATGATCGAGCCGCACCGGCGCTACCTGGAGCTCCACTACCTGGCCGGCCACGGCACTCCCGGGGCCTCCCGGGAGGCGCTGCGCCATCTGCGCGACCAGGAGATCCTGGATCTGCAGGTCTGGTTCTACCTCTCCTGGACCGGCGAGATGGCCCGGCGTCATTTCCCCGTCTTCTCCGAGCTGATCAGGAAGGGAAAGCACTTCACCGCCGCGGACAAGGCGCTCCTCTTCGAGACCCAGCGCACGTTGATCTCAGAGATCATCCCGCTCTACAAGAGGCTTCACGAGGAGGGGAAGGCCGAACTCTCGGTGACGCCGTACTTTCACCCGATCCTCCCCCTCCTGTGCGATTCCCGCATCGCCAAGGTGGCCATGCCCAAGGTCAACCTCCCCTCCGTCCCCTTCCGGCACCCCGAGGACGCCCGCAGCCAGGTGGCCAGAGGGGTGGCGGCCTTCGAGGAGCTCTTCGGCTTCACCCCCAAAGGGATGTGGCCCTCGGAAGGGTCGGTCAGCGACGAGGCACTTGCCATCATGGCGGAGCAGGGGCTCACCTGGTCGGCCTCGGACGAGTGGATCCTCTCCCACACCCTCCCCGGCGGGCTCGGCCGGGAGCGCGAGGCCCTCTACCGCCCCTACTCCTTTCACCAGGAGGGGAGGGACATCGCCCTCTTCTTCCGCGACCACGCCCTCTCCGACCTGATCGGCTTTACCTACTCCCAGTGGGATGCCGACCGGGCGGTGGCCGATTTCGTCTCCAAGGTGAAGGCGGTGCGGCAGCGGTGCCATTCCAGCCGGGTGGTCCCCATCATCATGGACGGGGAAAATGCCTGGGAGTACTACCATGCCAACGGGCTTCCCTTCCTGTCCAAGCTCTACCGGGCCCTGAACGAGACCCCAGGACTGAAGATCGCCACCTTCTCCGAGGCGCTGCAACTGGTCCCCGAGCGCAGGGTGCTGGGACGGATCCATCCGGGATCCTGGATCAACGCCAGCTACGGCATCTGGGTCGGCCATCCGGAGAAGAATCTGGGCTGGGAGTACCTGGCCAAGGCGCGGGCGGCTGCCGTGAAGAAGAGCCCGGCGATGGCGTCGCTCCTTGGCGGCGGGGATCATCACGATGAAGCCGCCAGGCTGGCCTGCAAGGCTCTCTACGCTGCCGAGGGGAGCGACTGGTTCTGGTGGTACGGCGATGATCACTTCTCCGCCCAAGCCGGGAGCTTCGACCACCTCTTCCGCAGCCACCTCATGAACGTCTACCGGCTGCTGGGGATGGAGGTGCCGAAGGAGCTGCACGAGCCGATCAAGAAGCAGATCCCGGCCGGCTTCGTGCGGGAGCCCGCCACCCTGATCTCCCCGGCCATTAGCGGGACCATCACCGATTACTTCGAGTGGCTCGGGGCCGGCCTCTTCGACCTCACCAGACTCTCCTCGTCCATGCATGCCGGCTACAGCCTGCTGCAGTCGTTCTTTTACGGCTTCGACCGGAGCAACTTCTACTTCCGCATAGACGGCGTCCACTCCCTCGACAAGGAACTGCAGCAGGGGGACCGGCTCTCGCTGCACCTGGTCCACAGAGACGATCTGCGCCTCGACCTGCACCCCGGCGAGGAGCACGGGGAGTGGCAGGTGCAGGGCGCGGCGGGGTGGGAGCCGACGGGGGTGGTTACCGAGTACATTATCGGCAAGGTCGCCGAGGCGCGGATCCCGCTCGAGCTGTTGAAACTCTCTCCCGGAGACAAGGTCCTCGCCGACCTTACCCTGACGCGGAGAGGGGAGGCGATAGGACGTTGGCCCGCGGACATGCCGCTGGTCCTAGGCTACGCCGGGCCTGATCTCCAGGGTGATGGCGAAGTGGAATAGCAGGTGGACTCATGCCGGCGAAGACGGCGGGATTTTAACGTATCCGTAGGAGCGCCCTTCCAGGCGCGAACATCCGTGGAATCGTTCCCGCCCGCAAGGGCGCTCCTACGATTAATCAGGTAGAGGTGTTGATGTCAGAACTCAGGTGGGACCCGCTGAAGCAGCGTTGGGTGATCATAGCGACGGACCGGGGGCGCAGGCCGCGCGATTTTATTGCGGAGCAGGTGCGGGACGGCATGGACAACTGCCCGTTCTGTTACGGTAACGAGGACAAGACCAGTCCCGAGGTCTTTGCCCTGCGTGCGGCCGCAGGTCCCGATTCGCCGGGGTGGAAGGTGCGCGTGGTGCCCAACAAGTACCCGGCCGTGCAGTTGACCGGGGAGTCGAAGAGCAGGGGGTACGGCCCCTATGATGTCATGGAAGGGGTAGGCGCTCATGAGGTCATCATCGAGACCCCGGACCATGAGAAGAGCTTGGCCGACCTCCCGGTTCCCGACCTGGTCGAGGTCCTCTTCGCCTACCGCGCGAGGTTCCTGGAACTAAGGCGCGATCCGCGGCTGCGACACATGGTCCTCTTCAAGAACCACGGCAGGCTGGCGGGCGCCACTGTCTCCCACTCCCACAGCCAGCTGATCGCGGTGCCTTTGACCCCGCCGATTACCGCGACCGAACTGAAGGTCTGCCGGGAGTACTTCGCGAGCAAGGAGCGCTGCGCCGCCTGCGACCTGATCGCCTTCGAGCTGTCGGAGGGGGAGAGGGTGGTCAAGGAATTCCCCAATTTCGTGACCCTGACCCCGTACGCGTCCTGTTTCCCGTTCGAGCTGAGGCTCTACCCGAGGCGCCATGCGCACGACTTTGTCCTCATGAGCGATCCGGAGCTGGGCGAGCTGGCCGTGGCCCTGAAGGACATGCTCTCCCGGGTGAAGAATGTGCTGAACGATCCCCCGTACAACTTCATACTGCACACCGCACCTCCCCGGCAGCCGCGGCTGGGGAAGCCGGAGTACTGGGAGTCGATCGAGTACGACTACCACTGGTACATCGAGCTGGTGCCGCGTCTGACCCAGATCGCCGGCTTCGAATGGGGCACCGGTTTTTACACCAACCCGACCTCCCCGGAAGAAGCCGCGACCTTCCTGCGGGAGGCGGGTTAGTCTTCCCCCCCCCTGTGCGATTCCGCCTGGGGTGGAGGGAGGGGCGAGGGGTGGGCCGGACTGCGGGGGGATGGCACCCTCTGGAACTATCCCGGCGCGGCTGCGGATGGCGAGCTTTCCGGTGCCGTCGAGCCCCAATCTAGAAAAACCTTTACTTAACCCTTTTTCTAATCTAAAATATCCCATAATTTTAGGATGTTAGAGGATTTCACATGAAGATTCTTTTTGTCGCGTCCGAAGTGACCCCGTTTGCCAAGACCGGCGGCCTTGCGGATGTGGCCGGTGCTCTTCCAAAAACGCTCAGGGCACTGGGCCATGACGTCCGCATCATGATGCCCTTCTACTCCATCGTGGAGCGTGGGGGGATGGCGGTCCGGAAGGGGCGCAAGAGCGCCTCGGTCATGGTGGAAGGTGTTGAGAAGAAAGGCTTTTTGCGCCAGGCATCCCTCGGGGACATCCCGGTCTACCTGATAGAGAACAAAGAATATTTCGCCCGGGACGAGCTCTACGGCACCCCCGGCGGCGACTACCCGGATAACGCCCAGCGCTTCTCCTTCTTCTGCCGCTGCGTCCTGGAGCTCCTGAAGAAGATGGATTTCAGGCCGGACATCATCCACTGCCACGACTGGCAGACGGCGCTGATCCCGCATTACCTGAAGCACGAGAGGAAGAACGATCCGTTCTTCACCCGCACCGGGGTCATATTCACCATCCACAACCTCGCCTACCAGGGTCTTTTCCCTCCCGAGTCGCTGGAGGTGATGGGGCTCTCCACTGAGTGCTTCACCCTGGACGGGCTGGAGTTCTACGGGAAGGTTAACCTCCTGAAGGGGGGGATACTCTCCGCCGACCTGGTCACCACCGTTTCCGAGGCCTACTGCCGGGAGATCCAGACCGAGGAGATGGGGGCGGGCCTTCACGGCGTGCTGCGGATGAGGAAGGATGACCTCCACGGCATCCTCAACGGCGTCGACTACGAGGAATGGAATCCCGCCACCGACAAGGACATCATGAAGAATTACAGCCCCGCCTCCCTCTCCGGAAAGGTGGTGGACAAGATCGGCCTGCAGAGGCTGATGGGGCTTGCGAGCGCGCCGGACATCCCGGTCTTCGGCATGGTCTCCCGGATGGTGGCCCAGAAGGGCTTCGACCTCATCACGGAGCTCCTTCCCTCCTTCGCCAAGGCTCCGCTGCAGCTGGTTCTGCTCGGGAGCGGCGACGAGCGCTACCTGAAGGCTCTCGGCGACATCAAGGCCTCCGGTGCCCGCAACATCGCCTTTTCCTCCGGCTTCGACCACGCCCTGGCTCCCAAGATCTACGCGGGTAGCGACATGTTCCTGATGCCCTCCCACTTCGAGCCGTGCGGGCTGGGGCAACTGATAGCCATGCGCTACGGGACCGTTCCCGTGGTGCGCAGGACCGGTGGCCTGGCGGACAGCGTCTTCGACCCGACCGACACCGACAGGACCCCCAACGGCTTCGTTTTCGAGGAGTACACGCCGGAGGCTCTGTGGGAGGCCGTAACCCGGGCCACGGCGGCTTACCGCGACAAGGCTCTCTGGAAGAAGCTGATGCGCCGGGGGATGAGTTGCGACTTCTCGTGGCAGCACTCGGTCCACAAATACCTTGAACTGTACCGCAAGGCACTGGTTCGGAAGGGAGTTGACGGGTAATGGAAAACGAAGACCTGGAGGAACTGACCAACGAGATCCGCCGCCTGATCGAGAGCAACAAGTCCTTTCTGGAGCGGGTAAACGACGAGGAGTACGAGAATGACGGCGAGGGTGAGGGCGAGGAGTCCGATCCTGATGCCGAGGAGGATGACGAGGAGTACGAGGAACTGTAGTTGCCTATTCTCAAACGAAATCAAAAAGGCCTACGCGGAGACAATCTCCAGCGCCGGCCTTTTTTTTATTGGCAGGAGCGCCCTTCGGCCCCCCGGTGCAGAGGCTGTGGCCTCCTCCCCTTTTGCTACTTCTATGGTCTCTGCTCCGGCACGATATCCCCCGAAGGGCGCTGTTCCGGAACGATGTCGCCGCTCGGTCTTTGTTCGGGTACCACGCTGATCGACGGCGTTGCCGGTGCCGTTACCTTCGGTTCGGCAACAGGGGCGGGCACCACCGGCACGGCGGGCCTGGTCCCGACCTCGGAGACCGGAGCTGCCGGTGCGGTCGATTCATAGGCCGCAGGCGCCGAGGTGGTGGCGGGTGCGCTTTCAGCCGGTGCGGAAGCCGGTTCCTTGCTGCCGCCGAAAAGCGGCCTGTGCAGCTTTAGCAGGGAGAGCATCTCGTCGTACTGCTTCGAGTAAAGGGTGGAGACCAGGGGACCCTTGGCCGCCACTGACGGCTCGGTCTTAGAGAAGGCCGCCGTTATTCCCGTGAGCGTCTTGAACTTCACGTCTACCTTGTCGCTCAGGTTCGCCGCCGCCTCGTCGAAATCGGGATACTGCAGCTCGAAGAACATCGGATAGGAGAGGGCGCTCCTGCGGAAGTTCGGGTACTCCCAGATCAGCGTCCCGTCGCGGTCCAGCATCTGCGCGGTCATGATCAGGTAGTTGAAATCGGTCTCCAGGTAGGAGAGGAAGTTGCTGGAGTAGACCTTGCCGGGCTTGGTGAGGCCGCTGACGGTGACGAAGAGGACCGCGTCGAGGCCGTTGTCGGCAAGGAGCTGCTTCAGCTGGTCGTTCTTGTAGAAGTATTTGTTGTAGATGATCCCGGCGTCGTCGCGCCGCTCGCGGCTGGCGACCAGGGTGGAGAAGAGCCGGGTGGGGTCCCCGTCGACCGGTCGGACGGAGTAGAAGATGCCGGTGCTTCTCAGCCGTGCGATCAGCTCCTTCTCGTTTTTGGCGTTGAAGTTGCGGATCAGGGTGACTACGCCTGCCTTGTCCGGGTGCCTGATGTCCGACTCGGCGTCCACGAAGAGGGGCGCGACTCCGATCACCTTGACCTTCTTCTCGAGGGTCTCCTGCGGGATGTTGTAGTAATTGTGGGCGCAACCGGAGAAGGTGCAGATCAGCGTAAGGAGCAGGGCCAGCTTGAAAACGTTCCGCATACCGATGAAGCCTCCTGTAATGCTTTCATGACAACATGCCCGTCTTATAGCAGAAGCTAACGAGAAGCGCCACTGCTTATTGCTGGGCTGCCAGCATGATGAAACCGACCTGTCTTCCGGTATCCCCGCCGTCGCGGCGGTAGGAAAAGAAGAGCTCCTGGGTGCACGATACGCAGAGCTCCTCGCTCTCGATCTGGCCCGCGCTGAGCCCCGCGTCGATGAGCAACTTACGGTTGGCCGCCGGAAGATCGAGCAGCCACTTCCCTTCGCCGTTCTCGGTGGTGAAAAGCTCCCACGCCATCCCCGCCTTCTTGAAGGCTGCGCGCACCGGCTCGTCGACCTCGTAGCAGCACCCTCCGATGGCAGGTCCCAGCGCCGCCCGGATCGCCTTCGGGTTGCATCCGAACAGGGAGGTCATGGCCTCGACGCCCTTGCCGGCGATATTTCCGACCGTCCCCTGCCATCCGGCATGCAGGGCGGCGATCACCCCTTTCTCCGGATCGTGCAGCAGGATCGGCACGCAGTCGGCGACGCAGATGGCAATCATGAGCTCCGGCTGGTTGGTCACTATGCCGTCGCACTCGAGCTTCAGGAAGTGGGAAAACTCCGGGTTCGGGGCGTCGATCACCAGGAGGTCGGTGCCGTGGACCTGGGTCACGGTGAGGAAGCGGTCCAGGGTGGCGCCGAAACTGCGGGCGAGGAGGCTGCGGTTCCCTTCGACGTTATGGGGGGAGTCGAGGGTGTTGCTGCCGAGATTGAGGGAGTTATAGGGGGGGCGCGACACACCCTCGTGACGGGTGGTGAAGCCTGCCACCGCAGTGGCCCCCGCTAAAGCCGGTTTCAAATACTGGATCTTTCCTGCCTTCTGCATTTCCATTAACAATCCCTCTCATGTGGGCGCCGTACCTGGCGCCTTATCTATAAATCGAATAGCTAATCGTTAAGCTGGTTCTCCAGGTAGGCCACGATCCCGGCCATGTCCTCCGGCAGTTCCGCGTCGAACTCGAGATACTCGCGGGTCACCGGGTGCAGGAAGCCGAGCGTCTTGGCGTGCAGGGCTTGGCGTCCCATGGTGCGGATCATCTGCTTGAGGACCGGGTCCTTAACCCCCGAAAGGCGGCTCCCGCCCCCGTAAAGCTCGTCCGCCAGGAGCGGGTGTCCCGCCTCCGAAAGGTGGACCCTGATCTGGTGGGTGCGGCCGGTCTCCAGTCTCATCTGTACCAGGGTGATCCCGCCGTAGCGGGCCAGCACCCTCCAGTGGGTGATCGCGTCCTTGCCCTGCCGCACCTTCCCCGACATCTTCTTGCGTTCGACCGGGTGGCGGCCGATGAGGGACTGGATGCGGCCCCTCTCCTCCTTCGGGCTTCCGTAAACCAGGGCCAGGTAAACCCGCTTGATGGTGTGGGCCTTGAACTGCTCGGCCAGTGAATTGTGAGCCCGGTCGCTCTTGGCGATCACCAGGGTCCCGGTGGTGTCCTTGTCGATGCGGTGCACGATGCCGGGGCGGAGTTCGCCGCCGATGCCGGAGAGGTCCGTGCAGTGGGCGAGGAGCGCGTTGACCAGCGTCCCGTCGGGGGTGCCGGCACCGGGGTGTACCACCATCCCCGCCCCCTTGTTGATGACCACCACCTCGGAGTCCTCGTAGAGGATCTCCAGCGGGATCTCCTCCGGCTGCGGTTCCGCGGGTGTGGGAGGCGGAATCACGATGGAGATCTGCTCGCCCCCCTTGAGCTTCAGGGCCGGCTTCTCTATCTTGCCATTAACCTTGGCGTTCCCTGTTTCAATGAGTCTGACCGCGGCCGACCGGGTGAGTTCCGGGACGCTGCGGGCGATGAAGCTGTCCAGGCGCTCCGGCTCGGATTCGGCCGGAAAGCAGAGTTCTATTTCCTGCATCTATTCTCCTGGGAGGAAATGCTCCCGCAAAAAAGCGAGGGCGCGTTTCATAATGAAGCGCGCCCACGGTATCTTTCATTACTGATAAAGGTACATATATTCTACCAGATGGAGGACTCGATCTTCCCCGCCCGTTTTATCAGCACATCCACCACCGCGATGTCGAAGATGTTGGAATCCGCGATCTCCTTGGTGACGCGGGACAGGAAGTGCTCCCTTCCCTCGGTCAGCTGCTCGTGCAGCAGTTCGAAGATATTGTCTTCCTTGATCCCCTGCTCCACCTTCTCGCGGTTGTACAGGGCCACGTCCGAAACTATGGCTCTGGCCAGCCTCCTGGCCTGATCCCGGTTTTCTATGAGACTCATCTATCTCCCCCGGCTGGTAATCTTGACGCGCTACTATACGCAGTTTTTACCGAAGTTACTATCTTAATCTTAAGGCAAAATAGATGCTGGCGCTCCCTCTCCTTACGAGCAGGGCCACCGCCCCCTTCCGGGAAGCATCTCTCATGCTCTTCTGGTACTCCGCAAGGTTCCGGACCTTCTTCTGGTTCACCGAGACGATGACGTCGCCTCGCTGCATGCCGGCATCCTCGGCAACTCCGCCCGGTTCGATGTCGGTGACCACCACGCCTGACAGGCCGCGGGTCCTCAGTTCCGGGCCGAGTTCCGCCACGGAAAGTCCCAGGTCGCCGGAGGTTGCCTCGCTCTGCCTCTGGCTCTGGGCCGGAGCGCTCTCGGCCGGGGCGGTGGTCACCACCACCTTGAGCGGCTTCCCGTCGCGGTAGAACTCAACCTCGACCTTTTTCCCGACCGGGGCCTCCCCGGCCAGCCGCTGCAGCTGGCGCACATCCTTCACCTTTTCGCCACCGAAGGCCGTAATGACGTCCCCCTGCTGGATGCCCGCCTTCGCTGCGGGGCCGCCGGGGACCACGTCGTTGACCAGCGCCCCGTACGTCTTGGGAAGGCCGAAGGAATTGGCCATGTCATCGGTGACGGACTGGATGGAGATGCCGAGCCAGCCGCGGCTCACGTTACCTTTGCTGATCAGCTGGGAGATGACCTGCTTCGCCATGTTGACCGGAATGGCGAAGCCGATGCCCTGGCCGGCCGCGACGATGGCGGTGTTTATCCCGATGACTTCCCCGTAGATGTTCAGCAGCGGCCCACCGGAGTTTCCGGGGTTGATCGAGGCGTCGGTCTGGATGAAGTCCTCGTAGGCCTCGATCCCCATGTTGGAGCGCCCGGTTCCCGAGACGACGCCGACGGTCACCGTCCGGTCGAGACCGAAGGGGCTCCCCATGGCGATCGCCCACTGGCCGACCTGAAGCTTGCTCGAGTCTCCAAAGACCGCGGCGGGGAGGGGCTCCTTCGCGCTGATCTTGATCACCGCGATGTCGGTCTTGGGATCCGAGCCTACCACCTTGCCGGTGTAGACGCTCTCGTTGGAGAGCTTCACCTGGATCGTCTCCGCATCGCGCACCACATGGTCGTTGGTGACTATGTAGCCGTCCTTGTTGATGATGAACCCGGAGCCGAGGCTGCTCTCGCGCCTGTACTGGGGACGGGCCCTCTCGCCGAAGAAGTCTTCGAAGAATGGCGAGGACTCGAAGAAGGGGCGCACCAGCTTCTTCTTGCCGATGGTGGAGATGTTGACAACAGAAGGGGTGACGGTCTTGACCAGGTTGATGAAGGCCTGCTGGGTGCCGAGGATATCCTTTGGGACTTCCTTCACCGGCGCCTCGACGCGCTCTTTTCTGTCGGACTCGTAAAAGGAAGCTTCCTGCTTCTTTTTGCAGCCGAAGAGCGCGCTGGAGATGATCAGGCAGACGACGAGGAGTCTTGCGCTTTTCATGTCTTGCTCCTTGAGGTGATGCGGTAGGACGGGAATAAAGAAGCGTAGCCAAAAAGCGGATTGATGTCAACCCTTTCGGCTATTCTGGTTCGTCCGGAACGAGGTTGCAAATACCCCTTGACGGCGGATGAGCTTTTGCCTATATATGAGCTTTCCGGGGGTGTCGCGTGCAAGAGAAGATAAAGCAGGAAATTCGTGAGATGAAGCTGGGTGAGAAGGTTCGTGGCCTGAGGCAGGAGCAGCGGCTGACCCTCCAGGCGCTGGCAGACGTCACCGGGCTTTCCAAGCCGCTCCTGTCGCAGATCGAGAACGATCAGGTGACCCCTCCCATTGCCACCCTGCTCAAGATCGCCAAGGGGCTGAAGGTTGGCATCCACTACTTCTTCGAGGAGGCGACCGACCGGCAGAAATTCGTGCTGACCCGCGGGGAACAGTCCGGGGGGAGCCAGCGCCGTCCCGGGAAGGACACGGTGCAGGGATATCTCTACAAGCCACTCGCGCCGGGTATGCGTCAGAAGAAGGTGGAGCCCTTCCTGGTCGAGTTCGAGGAACGTGCCTGGGACAATTCCCTCTTCTACAACCATGAGGGGGTCGAGTTCCTCTATCTTCTTGAAGGGGAGCTGGAGTTCCATTACGCCGACCAGGTGATGCGTCTTCTGCCGGGCGACAGCATCTATTATGAGTCCTCCGAACCGCACGGCTATATATCAGTAGGCGAGGTCCGCGCCCGAGCAGTGGCGGTACTATATACTAAGGGGTGATTGTCGCCGTCTGCTCCCCTCCTCGCCC
>NZ_JBXKJL010000120.1:0-4103 GCF_056994735.1 Geomonas sp. | reverse complement strand
GGAGTCGAGGTGTCGAGCCAGTGAGTATCGAAGGTGTAATGCGTATAGGAGGAAGCGAAGTTCTCGGCATCGAAGAAGTCCGACTTTACCACTTTGGACTTGGTCCTTGTGAAGCATCCCAGTTCGGAGCGCATCGTCACCCCTCCCCCAGCGTACACCTTGCTGGTAGTCTCGTACTGGGAGTACAGGGTATTGGCGTAGTAAGCAAGCCTGATTACCTTGAATGCGTTGGTGTATGTCGCGTTGTTGGGCCTGAAGTAGGACCACGAGGAAGTTGCCGGAGCGGCGTAATCGGAATTGATGATGATCTGGTAGTACCCCTCCACGGTAGCGACATGAAGTGGGACCGTCGTGGCGTTCGTGTAATTGACGTAGGCGGTTTCCCCCGCTTTCAAGGGGTAATCAGTGCTGACGTCGGTGATGTCTGTCGCCGCTCCATTGACGACCGTCATCCAGCCATTGCCGTCACAGAACTCGGCGCGTTTCTCGGTGCTGTTGTACCTAACCATCCCTTCGGTGGCTGCGGTGCACACCGCATCCGCCCCCCCTATCTTCACTCCGCCCCTGACATCTAGTTTGGCATCAGGGGTCGACGTGCCGACGCCGATATTGCCCCTCACCATGAGATCGCCGGCAGCGAATGCCTGGCTCGTCGATATCGTCAAGAGCAGCAGCGACGTGACAATGGTCTTCATAATCTCCTCCTCAATGCTTCAGTTTTGCCGTTACTGGCCTATTATCACGTCCGAAAGGGTCGCTATGCCGTCAGTGGTATAGAGGTTGCCGTTGATGGTGCTGACGCCTACCTTGGTGGTGAAGGTACAATCGTAGCCCCCCTCGATGGTCATCGTCCTGTCGATGGTGAGATCCTCGCTAAAGAGACCGGCTGCCATGTCGATAGTTTCCCCTGTCTCCGCCGCGACATAGGCGGCACCAAGCGTGAGGAAGTACAGAGGCTGCTGGCGGAGTATCCGTACCGGATAAGCGCATTGCTGGGAGTCGCTCGGCTGAGGACTCTGGACCGTGAAGTTCGTCTCGGCCCAGGTGGCGTTGCCGGCGGCGTCGGTTGCCTTCAGACGCAGCGTGTGCGGCCCGTCGCTCAGCGGGTACAGATATTCGCCGTTACCCTGCGGGACGGCGACTCCGTCCACCCTGGCCACGACGCTCCCCTCGCTGGCCGAGAAGTTGAGCTGAGGAGTGGCGGTGGTTACCAACCCGACCGGAGAAGTGATGGAAAGGGTCGGCTTGACAGTGTCCACGGTGAAGGTCACTTCGGCGTACCCCGTCTGCCCCAGTGTCCGGGTTACCTCGACCCGGACGGTATGCTGTCCGTCGCTCAGGGCACTCAGGGTGTCCCCGGAGACCTTGGAGACCACCACCCCGTCGACCTTGACGGTGACGATCCCGCTGCTGGCGGCGTAGCTAAGGAGAGGAGTGGTGTTGGCGGTAGCACCGGCCGCAGGAGAGATGAGCTTGACGGTCGGCAGGTCGGTATCGGCCAGCGTCAGTTGCAGCGCGGCGCTCACCACGTTCATCTGCTCGTCGTAGGCGTAGCAACTGATGTTGATCTTCTCGTTGGGTCCGGCATCCGCGGCGACAGGGAAGCTCACGGCCTGACTTGCCGTGGCTAGCGGAGTTGCCAGCTTCGTCGACCACTTCCCGCTAGCCGCCCCGGTCGAGGTGCAGCCAAGGACCTTGATGCCGGTGTCGTCGGTGGCGGACAGGTTGACGACAGCCGTCTCGCCCGGCCGGTAAAGCACGGTTTGGCCGGGGCTGGTCAGGGTAAGCTTGGGAGCGGCCTTGGACCGGGCGAGCACCTCCTGGTCCGTCAGGGCGCGCTTGTAGACCACCACGTTGTCCATAAGCCCTTTGAGATAGCCCATGTCGTTGGAGTAGCCGAGGTTGATCCGGTCTTGGCCGCTGTAGTCGGAATGGTCGTAGCTGTTGGTTCCTGCCAGCACCCCGTCGATGAAGGCCCGCTGCCCTACCCCGCTCTTCACCACCAGCGCCCAGTGGTGCCAGGCGTTGTCGTTGACCTTCTTGGTGGTACACCAACCGCTCCCCGCGTAGACGCGGAAGCAGGCATTGCCACTGGCATCGACATACATGTGCCTGTCGTGCCCGCCGTCGGCCCCTCTGGCTGCGAACAGGCCGCTGGAGGCGGCAGTCTTAGCCCAGGTCTCGACCGTGAAGTTGTATTCGGGCATGTTGAACATGACTTCTGTGTAGCTGTTTGTGGCCCTGAAGTCGCCGGCCGTGGAGCCGATGACCCGGTCAGTGGCGAAGGTGGCGCCGCTGTAGCCGTAGCCGTTGTTCCCGTATCCCGAGAAGTCGTTCCAGTTGCCGTCCATCTTCCAGAAGCCGACGATGTCGGGATCCCCTTGGCTTGCCGGCAGGACTTCGACCGCGAAGGTGACCGGTTCGCTGGTGTTGCCTGCGGCGTCCCTGCTGGTGATTTCCAGGATGTTCTGCCCCAGTTGCAGGTTATAAGGGACATACCAGGAGGTCGAGTTATCCACGGCCACCATTTGCTTCCCGTTCACCCTGATGGAGGATCCAGCGTCCTTGGTGCCGGAGAGTAGTATCGTTGAGCCGTAGGTGGGCGACGGCACCTGGTCCACCGTCGGCGCGGTCGGGGCCGTCCTGTCGTCCGTGCTTCCCGCGTAGTATTCCTCCAGTATGTCCTCTACAGGAATGGCGCTCTTGTAGATGATGACCTCGTCGACCAGGCCCTTCCAGTTCCTCCCTCCGCCACCCCACTTGCCGAGGTAGAGGGCCTTGGTGCTGTCGTAGGTGACATTGGTCGTTCCCACGGCACTGGGGAGCGCCACGCCGTTCAGGTAGACGGTGTTGACCTTGGTGTTGCCGTCCCTGGTTATGGTCAGCAGCGTCCACTGGTCGGGGTCGAGCGGGAAGCTTATCGCCGGAGAGCCGTCGCTGCTGATGAACTTGTAGCGGTTGGTGATGGAGCCGTCCTGCTGCACGACCCACGACTTTCCACTGACGTAGTTGTTGTCGATGATGGTGGCGTTGGCCTGCTGCGAGAGCCCCGGTTTCACCCACATCTGCATGGTGTAGCTCTGCAGCTCGAACCAGTTGCCGAGCGCTGCCGAATCATCCACCCCGTCGAAGGTGGCGGATGAGGCACCCTCGATCCGGTCGGCGCTGAAGGCAGCCCCGGTGGCCGTTGCGTTACGCCCCTTGCCCGAGGTGTCGGACCAGTCGCCGTCCAGGTGCCACTGACCGACAAGATCGGATTTCGGAGCGATGGTGAAGGTGAAGTTGTAGTCGGCCGGGGTGGGGTTGCCGGAGATGTCGGTAACGCCAGCCTTGACCGTGCCGGTATACTCCTTGTTTTCGCTGAAGGCGCCGAGCGGTTTGAAGGTTGCCGCCGTGTTGTTGTCGGAGAGCGTGACCTTCCCGGCAACGGGTCCGAAAGCGGAGGAGACCACGAAGCGGTCGGTAATCGAAGCCGGATCCAGGGGCTTATCGAAGGTGACCTTGACCGCATTGGAGGTGTCGTTCACCGGGAAGACGATGTCGTCTACCCAAGTGGTGTCATACCCGCTGGAGACCGAACCGTCCTTGGTGTAGCCCCATTTGAAGGTATGCCTACCCGCGGTGACCGGGTAGCTGACCTGGGTCCATCCCACGCCGCCCGACCAATTCCCCAAATTGGTCCCGTCGAGGTAGAACCTCAGGTAGTCGTAATTCCCTTCCGAGCTCACCGAGAACCAGAAGGTTACATTGCCGGCCACGCAGTCCAGGGTCACTTCCATGTAGGAGCTCTGGCCGTCGCCGATGGACATCGGGGCCTCGGCCGAGAAGGAGCCGCCATGCACGCTGGTGGACCTGGCCGTCCACATGCCGTTGCCATAGGTGCTCCAGGGAAGATTTGTCAGGGTGCCGGTCTCGAAGTTGTCGCTGGCGACGACGGGTTCTCCGGGCAGCGCCACGGCCGTGACCACCGGCGGAGTGTTGTCGGTGGTGAAACTCGAGGTGAACGGCACCAGGTTGTTTCCGGCCAGGTCGGTCACTGCCGCGGTCGCGTGGACCGTGTAGACGCCGCCCCGCACCATGGCGCTATTGGGCTTGATGGTGGC
>NZ_JBXKJL010000119.1:0-21727 GCF_056994735.1 Geomonas sp. | reverse complement strand
TCATGGACCTGGTACGTGAACTCGGCACCGTCGAGGACCTGGAACTGGAAGACGTTCTGAAAGTCGGCTACGGCGATGTCAAGTGCGTCGAGTCCGGCGGACCGGAGCCGGGTGTCGGTTGCGCAGGACGCGGCGTCATCACCGCCATCAACTTCCTGGAAGAAAACGGCGCCTACACTGACGATCTCGATTTCGTCTTCTACGATGTCCTCGGCGACGTCGTCTGCGGCGGGTTCGCCATGCCGATCCGCGAAGGCAAGGCTGAAGAGATCTACATCGTATGCTCCGGCGAGATGATGGCCATGTACGCCGCCAACAACATCGCCAAGGGCATCCTGAAGTACGCGACCTCCGGCAAGGTCCGCCTCGCAGGCCTCATCTGCAACGCCAGGAAGACTGACAAGGAGTACGAACTGATCGATGCCCTCGCCAAGAAGCTCGGCACCCAGATGATCCACTTCGTCCCCCGCGACAACCAGGTGCAGCGCGCCGAGCTTCGCAGGATGACTGTCATCGAGTACTCCCCCGAGCATCCCCAGGCACAGGAATACCGCACCCTGGCCCAGAAGATCGCCGACAACAAGATGCTGGTGGTTCCGACTCCGCTGGAGATGGAAGAGCTCGAAGACCTCCTCATGGAGTTCGGCATCATGGAGGCCGAGGACGAGTCTATCGTGGGTGTGGCCGAGGCTGCTGCCGTCTAATCTATCCGCTACCGCCGTGAATGGCGACGGGACAGGAAGTCCCCCTTGTTAAAGGGGGATTTAGGGGGATTTGCTTTTTGGTAGCAGAGGCAAATCCCCCCCCGCCCCCCTTTGACAAGGGGGGAGTTAGGCCCGACCGCCACGGTTTACAAGGAGTCATACATGTCTGAACTGAAGAAGAAAGTAGAGGGGATCACCAAGGAATCCACCCAGGAGATGATCGACCATGCCATGGAGATCTATCCTGAGAAGGCCAGGAAAAAAAGGGCGCCGCATCTGGCTCCCAACGAAGGGGAGGGGGCTTGCGTCAAGTCGAACCGCAAGACTGTCCCCGGCATCATGAGCGCCCGCGGCTGCGCCTACGCTGGAGCCAAAGGGGTGGTCTGGGGCCCGATCCGCGACATGGTCCACGTCTCCCACGGTCCCGTCGGCTGCGGCTGGTACTCCTGGGGTACCCGGCGTAACCTGATGACCGGCATCAACGGCGTCAACCAGTTCGCCATGCAGTTCACCTCGGACTTCCAGGAAAAGGACATCGTCTACGGCGGCGACAAGAAACTGAAGACTCTGCTTGCCGAGGCCCACGATCTCTTCCCGCTCGCCAAGGGCATCTCCGTCCTTTCCGAGTGCCCGGTAGGCCTCATCGGTGACGACATCAACTCCGTCGCCAAGGTCGCCTCGGCCGAGCTGGACATCCCGGTCATCCCCTGCAACTGCGAAGGTTTCCGCGGGGTTTCCCAGTCGCTTGGTCACCACATCTCCAACGACACCATCCGCGACCACATCATCGGCACCCGTGAGTTTGCCGAGCCCGAGACCCCGTACGATATCGCCCTGATCGGCGACTACAACATCGGCGGCGACGTCTGGAGCGTCAAGCCGCTCCTCGAGGAGATCGGCCTCAACGTGAAGGCTGTCTGGACCGGCGACGGCGAACTCGAGAAGATTGCCGCCACCCACAGGGTCAAGCTGAACCTGATCCACTGCTACCGCTCAATGAACTACATGTGCCGGGTCATGGAAGAGAAGTACGGCATCCCCTGGCTCGAGTTCAACTTCTTCGGACCGACCAAGATCAGGGAGAGCCTGAGGAAAATCGCCGAGCACTTCGACGACGTCATCAAGGAGAAGGTCGAGGCCGCCATCGCCAAGTACGACCCGATCATGCAGGCCGTCATCGACGAGTACCGCCCGCGCCTGGAAGGGAAGACGGTCATGCTTTACGTAGGCGGTCTCAGGCCCCGTCACACCGTCAACGCCTACGCAGACCTGGGCATGACCGTGGTCGGCTCCGGTTACGAATTCGCCCACGGCGACGACTACGAGAGGACCTCCCCGGAGATGCCGGAAGCAACCGTCATCTACGACGACGCCTCCGAACACGAGCTGGAAGAGTTCGTCAACACCCTGCGCCCCGACCTGGTCGGCAGCGGCATCAAGGAAAAGTACCTCTTCCAGAAGATGGGCATCCCCTTCCGCCAGATGCACAGCTGGGATTACTCCGGTCCCTACCACGCCTACAACGGCTTCCCGATCTTCGCACGCGACGTCGACATGGCCATTAACAGCCCGACCTGGAAACTGGTAAAGGCGCCGTTCTAAGCGCAGAGGAAGATTGTGATTAAGACCATGATGTCCAGTTGCAGCTCACGGACCTCGACCGCAAATCAATCTCGATCTTAATCTCAACCTGATTTTCATCGCTGTCTGACGGATTAGTCAGCGGCCGAAAGGAGTACTAATATGACTGCAGATACTGCCGTGAAATACGTAACCGAGATCCCTGAAGACGAGGTCAAGCGCGTCTCCGAGTGGATCAACACCGAGGAGTACAAGGAGAAGAACTTCGCCCGCCAGGCGCTGGTGATCAACCCGCCGCATGCCTGCCAGCCGCTGGGCGCCGAGCTCGCCGCCCACGGTTTCGAAGGGACCCTTCCCTTCGTCCACGGTTCCCAGGGGTGCGCCTCCTACTATCGCTCGACCTTCAACCGTCACTTCCGTGAGCCTGCTCCGGCGGTATCCGACTCCATGACCGAGGACGGCGCGGTGTTCGGCGGGCAGAACAACCTGCACGAGGCTCTGGAGAACGCCTACCAGATCTACAAGCCGAAGATGATGGCGGTCTTCACCTCCTGCATGCCGGAGGTTATCGGCGACGACCTGACCGCCTTCATCAAGAACGCGAGGAACAAGGGGATCGTGCCGGAGGACTACCCGCTGCCCTACGCCAACACCCCGAGCTTCAACGGCTCGCACGTCCACGGCTACGACGCCATGCTCCTCTCCATCCTGCAGACCCTGACCGCAGGGAAGCAGGTCGAGGGACGCTGCACCGGCAAGCTGAACCTGATCGCCGGCTTCGACGCCAACACCGGCAACTACCGCGAGTACAAGAGGATCCTCAAGGAATTCGGCATCCCCTACACGCTTTTGGCCGACATCACCGAGACCTTCGACTCCCCGCTGGACGGCACCTACCGCCCGTACCCGGGGGGCACCAAGCTCGAGGACGCCGCCGACTCCATCAACGGCAAGGTGACCATGACCGTCGGTCCCTACGCGAGCGCCAAGACCTTCGCCTGGATCAAGGACAACTACTCCGGCAAACACGTCTCCCTGCCGACGCCCTTCGGTGTCGAGAAGACCGACGCGCTGCTGCTGAAACTCTCCGAGCTCTTCGGCAAGCCGATCCCCGAGTCTCTCAAGGCCGAGCGCGGCCGCGCAGTCGACGCCATGACCGACGCGCACCAGTACATGCACGGCAAGAAGTTCGCCCTCTACGGCGACCCCGACTACTTGCTGGGATACATCTCCTTCCTGCTGGAAATGGGGGCGAAACCGTACCATGTCCTGTGCAGCAAGGGGACCAAGAAGGTTGAGAAGGAGATCCAGGCACTGCTCGACTCCTCCCCGGACGGCAAGGGGTGCAAGATCTACATCAACAAGGACCTCTGGCACATGAGGAGTCTGCTGATGACCGATCCCGTCGATGCCATCATCGGCGATACACACGGCAAGTTCGCCGCAAGGGACGCCAATATCCCGCTCTTCAGGTTCGGCTTCCCGATCTTCGACCGCGTCAACCTGCACCGTCAGCCGCTGATCGGCTACCAGGGCGCCATCAACATGGTCACCACCATCTGCAACAAGTTCATCGAAGTAAGGGACGAGACCTGCGACGACCGTCACTTCGAGATGATGAGGTAAAGGCTAAAAGCAGGGGCTAGGGTCTAAAAGCAGGGGCTAGGGGCTAGGGATTAGGGGCTTAAAATCAGTCAAAACATCTAGTCCCTAGTCCCTAGTCCCTAGCCCCTGATTCACCCCTAGTCCCTAGTCCCTAGCCCCTAGTCCCTAGCCCCTGATTCACCTGATTCAAAACCCTCAAAGGAGAGGAGCTCATGGCAAAACCGGATTGGTACGACGCAACTGAATGTGAAACTCACGACGCGGGGGCCCCGAAGTTCTGCAAGAAGTCGGAACCGGGGGAGGGGACGGAAAGAAGCTGCGCCTATGACGGCGCACGCGTGGTCCTGATGCCCATCACCGACGTGATCCACCTGGTCCATGGGCCCATCGCCTGTGCCGGCAACTCCTGGGACAACCGGGGCGCGCGCTCCAGCGAATCCCAGCTCTACCGGCGCGGCTTTACCACCGAGATGCTGCAAAACGACGTCGTCTTCGGCGGCGAGAAAAAGCTTTACCGGGCCATCCGGGAACTGGCAGCCCGCTATCCGGAGGCAAAGGCCATCTTCGTTTACGCAACCTGCGTCACCTCGATGACGGGCGACGATATCGAAGCGGTCTGCACGGCGGCGGCAGAAAAGCTTTCCCTGCCGGTCATCCCGGTCAACACCCCGGGCTTCATCGGCGACAAAAACATCGGCAACCGTCTGGCAGGCGAGACCCTGCTGAAATACGTGATAGGCACGGCGGAGCCCGAGTACACCACGGACTACGACATCAACCTGATCGGCGAGTACAACATTGCGGGCGACCTGTGGGGGATGCTGCCGCTCTTCGACAAGCTCGGCATCAGGGTCTTGTCCTGCATCAGCGGCGACTCCAAGTTCGAGGACCTTCGCTACGCCCACCGGGCCAAGCTGAACGTCATCATCTGCTCCAAGAGCCTCACCAACCTCGCCAAGAAGATGCAGAAGAACTACGGTATCCCCTATGTCGAGGAGTCCTTCTACGGCTTGACCGACGTGGCCAAGGCCCTGCGCGACATCGCACGCGAACTTGACGACGTGGTGAACGGCCTGGAGAAGCGGACCATGCAGGACCGCGTGGAAAAGCTGATCGCCGAAAGCGAAGCGTCCTGCCGGGAGCTGCTGGCGCCGTACCGCGAAAGACTGGCAGGGAAGCGCGCCGTCCTCTTCACCGGTGGGGTCAAGACCTGGTCGATGGTCAACGCCCTGTCGGAACTGGGCGTCGACATCCTGGCCGCAGGCACCCAGAATTCGACCCTTGAGGACTTCTACCGGATGAAGGCGCTGATGAACAAGGATGCCTCCATCATCGCTGACACCAGCACGGCGGGGCTCCTCTCGGTCATGTACGAGAAACTCCCGGACCTTATCGTGGCAGGCGGCAAGACCAAGTTCCTGGCTCTCAAGACCAAGACTCCGTTTCTGGACATCAACCACGGACGCTCTCATCCTTATGCCGGGTATGACGGCATGGTCACCTTCGCAAAGCAGCTTGACCTCACCGTCAACAATCCCATCTGGCCGGTGCTCAACGCGAAGGCGCCGTGGGAGAAGGATGCCGACGAGCTGGAGGCGGACCTGCTAGAGGTCTCGGCGCACGCCGAGCGACTCGCTGCGGAAGACATGAAGCAGTGCCGGGTGAAGGTGCCGGTCAAGAACGCCACGGTGAACCCGCAGAAGAATTCGCCGGCGCTCGGTGCGACCCTGGCCTATCTCGGGATTGACGGGATGCTCGGCCTGCTCCACGGAGCGCAGGGGTGCTCGACCTTCATCAGGTTGCAGCTCTCCCGCCACTTCAAGGAATCGATCGCCCTCAACTCGACCAGCATGAGCGAGGAAGCCGCGATCTTCGGGGGGTGGGAAAACCTGAAGCACGGGCTCAACCGGGTCATGGAGAAATTCAAGCCTGCCGTGGTCGGTGTCATGACCTCAGGTCTGACCGAGACCATGGGCGATGACGTGAGAAGCGCCATCGTGAAGTTCCGTCAGGACCATCCGGAGCATGATGAGACCCCCGTGATCCACGCCTCCACCCCGGACTATTGCGGGTCGATGCAGGAAGGGTATGCCGCAGCCGTTGAGGCCATAGTCGCCTCCATACCGGAAGGCGGGACCACGGTTAAAGGGCAGGTCAACATCCTGCCGGGTTGCCACCTGACTCCTCTCGAGGTAGAGGAGATTGCCTCGATCTGCGTCGCTTTCGGGCTTGATCCAGTGGTCATCCCCGACATCTCGAACGCCCTCGATGGCCATATCGATGAGACCGTCTCGGCACTTTCAGTGGGAGGCGTCAAGGTCGAGCGGATACGTTGGGCAGGCAGAAGCGAGGCTACCCTTTATTTCGGCGACTCCCTGGCAGATGCCGCCCAAATCCTCGAGGAGAACTTCGGCATCCCCCGTTACGGGTTCACCTCCATCACCGGTCTAGCGGAGACCGATGCACTTATGACAACCCTGTCCGCGCTCTCGGGCCGGCAGATTCCGGTGAAATTCAGGCGCTGGAGAAGCCGCTTGACCGATGCCATGGTCGACAGTCACTACCAGTTCGGGTTGAAGAAGGTGGCACTGGCACTCGAAGCCGACCATCTGAAGGGGATGACCCGATTCCTGGCGGGATTGGGTTGCGAGATACAGGTCGCCATCGCCGCAACCAGAACCCGCGGGCTCGCCTCTCTCCCGGTGGATCAGCTTTTTGTCGGGGATCTGGAGGATCTGGAGCAGACGGCGGCAGGGGCGGATCTTCTGGTGGCAAATTCCAACGGAAGGCAGGCCGCCAAGAAGCTGGGGATCAATGCACATCTTAGGACGGGGATGCCCGTATTCGACAGGCTCGGCTCCCATCACAAGATGTGGGTTGGCTACCAGGGGACCACGAACCTGGTCTTCGAGATCGCCAACATCTTCCAGGCCAATGCCAAAGAAGCACAGAAGCTGGCGCACAACTAGGATACTTCTCGCCCGTCTGTCTTCATTTCCACGCCCCATGAGGGAGAGGGTTCGAGAGGGCGGTGGGAGAAGGGAATACAGAGAGCAGGCAATCAGCCTATAAAAGGAGCTGCTATGAAAATCGCGTTTACTACTAAGACCGGTGAGCTTATTGATCTGCACTTTGGCCAGGCTGATTCATTCCATATCTGGGAAGTAGGGCCGGACGAAGCTGCTTATGTAGAGACAGTCAGTGTCGCCGAGCACGGCAGTGATGAGGAAGACCGTATCGCTGCACGTGCCGCCATCCTCTCTGACTGTGCCATCGTCTACACCATGCAGATCGGCGGACCGGCAGCGGCAAAACTCGTTGCCCGGCACATCCACCCCATGAAGACCAATGTGGAAGTGACCCTCAAGGAGTCGATCGAGCGCATCCAGGAGGTGCTGAAGGGCAATCCTCCGCCGTGGCTGCGCAAGGCTATGAACAAGGGGCAGAGCGGGTCGTTCCTCGACGAGGACTAAAGCTGTCGACATACCATGTAGGAGCGCCCTTCCGGGCGCGATTGGCCGCGGTTCGCGCCCGAAAGGGCGCTCTTACGACCACAAAACTATTTCACCAACAACGATAAAGGAGAATGGAAATGGCTTTCATCACCGGTTTGACCAAAAACGGCAAAGAGTGGACCCCGGAGTTTATCGTCTCCATTGACGAAGAGACCTGCATCGGTTGCGGCCGTTGCTTCAAGGTCTGTGCTCACGATGTTCTCAGTTTTGAAGAAGTGGACGAAGATGATTCCGCCAAGATGTTCATGAAGGTCGATAACGCCGGCAACTGCATAGGCTGCCAGGCCTGCGGCAGGACCTGCTCGAAGAAGTGCTTCACCTTCCAGCCCGTCCTGGCCTAGCACTAGCTACTGGCGAACCCCCTGGAACAGTGTGGTAGGAGCGCCCTCCAGGGCGCGAACACTCGTAGGAGCGCCCTCCCGGGAATCCGACTGCTGTTCGCGCCCGGGAGGGCGCTCCTACCAATCTGGCCAAAGCGCCGATCGCCCTTCCCGGGACGACGCGCCAGACCTTCACGTCCCCCCTTTAGCAAAGGGGGGGCAGGGGGGATTTGCCTTTCCGCAGTCACACCGTTTCAAATGGAATGACGGTACTTCCCGGCCCGTTCACCCTAAGCACGTATAGCGTCTGATGGTAGTTACAGAATCTGCTCTCAAGGAGGCCAAACATGTTATTCGCAGTTGCTTCCAAGGATGGTAAAGAGATTAACCAGCATTTCGGCCACGCCGAAAGGTTCCTTATCTACGAGGTTGAAGGCGACTCTGTGAGGCTGGTGGACGAGCGTGAGGTTGAACGTTACTGCCGCTTCGATCCCGATCATCCCTTGCGGACCCACACCCTCCAGGAAACTGCCGATGCCCTCAGGGGGTGCCGTGCTGTCGTCTGCTCCATGATGGGTGAGGCCCCGAAAGTCGAACTGGAAAGGCTGGGTGTTGAACCGTTCGTGATCGAGGGGGAGATTGCCAGGACCCTGACCGACCTGGCTAGGGTGCTGGAATAGATTTAACTTCTGCTATTTGATTTGCTTCACGACGAGGTGATGCCCCATGGATAATCCTTCCTTCAACCACTGCAACCTTCCGCCATGGGTCATCGCCTCCCGCCACTTCAACGACAACCCGCAGCCCTTGGAGATCCAGGGAGTCCGCGCGGCCAATCGTTTCCTCTTCGAGAAGCTCGATGCTCTCTCCTCGTGCGAAGAACGCGCTGCCATCTTCAACGACTACATGTCCGTCAAGTTCCAACTGCACCAGTGGCAGAACCAGGGTACGGCAACCGCACGAAAGAGCTTGAAGAACAGTTACCTGCGTTTTCTGCGGGGCTGGATGATGGATTCTAATTCGCCGGAGGGAGCGGTTTTGAAGGGGTGGGTGGAAAGCCGGATGGGCCTTGCTCCGACCTTTCACCACGTCAGGATCGCGGGGATCCACGACGAGGAGTACCTGCAGTACGCGGTGGATAGGACCAAGGGGAGTGCGCGCACCTCGGCCATAAACTCGCAATTGGATCTCCTTTACGAATACTGCCAGTACGAACTGGCGAAGCGCTATCCGGACCGGAAGCAGCTGACCCTCTATCGCGGCACCTTCGAACGCAGCGAGCATGATGTCCTGGAGACCCTCTCGAAGCGGGAGGAAATCGTCAGGCTGAACAATCTGAACTCTTTTACCACGGATGAGGAGCGTGCCTGGGAGTTCGGCTTCATCGTCTGGAAGGCGGAGGTGCCACTGTCGAAGATATTCTTCTTCAGCGAACTGCTTCCCAACTCGATCCTGAAAGGGGAGGGTGAATGCCTCGTCATCGGCGGCGACTACAAGGTTAAGCGCTTGCTCTGCACTATATGACCTTCCCGGATCGGTGGAAAAAGCCTGAATTACTCAAGGAGGTTTTGTCGGCATAACATTACTGCATCAAAGGCGACAGTCGAACAAGCTCTTCTGCAAGTTCTCTCAGCTCCGCCAGTAGCTTCTTATCCAGTTTTTTTACCCACCTCGATGGAATATTCTGATCTCCAAAGTACGCACCGGCCAGCGCGCCCGCAATCGCGCCGGTCGTATCGGCGTCGCCTCCCTGGTTTACCGTCTCGACCACACACCACTCGAAAGATCGCGCCCTGAAAAAGCAGTGAAATACAGTCTGCATGGTATCGACGACATACCCTGTGGCAAGGCCCTTGTAGGGATCGAAGCAAAAGGTGGGGTACTCCTCTATCAGCTGCTGGGCCTCCCGCCGCATGCGGTTCATCGAACGCCCGTTGATGGCCAGGTGCAGCAGACGGCCGAGGTTTATGCAGGCGGCGTCGGAGAGCACGTGATTATGCGTGATGTGTCCTTGCTGAACCGCGTGATTCTGAAGGAGGGCATCTTCTCCCAGGGTGAAGAGGGCAACCGGAAGCATCCGCATGGCAGCGCCGTTGCCGCCATCCCACTCGTTAGGGGGAGTCTCCAGTGTTCCTTTCAGCATGTAGTTTCTGATACCGCGCCGGCAGGTGTCCCCGACGTCGATCGGTTTCGACTTGAGCCACGAGGCGAGGTTGTCGGCAATCCCCGTGAGAGACCATCCGCCAGCTTTTACAATGGCCCGGGCGAGGCAAAGAGACATCTCGGTGTCGTCAGTGACCTGGCCCGGCTTGAGTCTCAGCCAGCCGCCACCCACCATCTCCTTGAGCACGCCATACTTGGTCACTATCTCGCCGCGAGTCATGAACTCTACCGGTGCGCCCAAGGCATCACCGACGGCCAGACCGATAAAGGCACCACGTGCCCGAGACAGTACCTCTTCTTTGAATGCTGTGGTGGGCATGCGGGCGTTGCTGCAATATGCAATCCATCTTCAATCTTTAACTACAACCATCTCCCATTGCTTCTGCATTTGCCGGCCTAAAGCAGGAGCCAAAGCGGATCTGCGCCATCCTCAGTCAATAGATCCCCGAATTCCTCTGTTTCTTGTGAGTCGCAAGACCCTGCAAGCATAACCGTGCTAGCAGGGCGGACCTCGGAGCTGTGCCTAAAAAATAGTCTCTCCATGCGTATACGATGCATCGGCTGCTCCCTCAAAGACGCCGCTTCTTCTTCCCGGCAACAAGAAATAGTGCTCCCGTGAGGGCCGTAAGTTCCCTCAATCTACGTGATCCTCTGCCTCATCCGCTTTAGTTGATCATCAACCGTGGAAGCTGGCACGCTAAATGCTCATGAGAGATCATCGGATACAACGAGGTATCTGAAAATGAGGCAACGATGCCCGGCGGTGAGAGTACTCCCGTCGGGTTTTCTCGTTTCTGGGGACCCGAGATCACTGCGGCAAAAGGAGGAACTGATGGCTTCATCATGCAGAAAAATGGAGAAGATCCAGGGGCACCCATGCTTTGGGGGAAACCATCACAAGAACGGCAGGATGCACCTTGCGGTGGCTCCGAAATGCAACATCAAGTGCGGCTACTGCACGAGGCGCCACGACTGCGCCAACGAATCACGACCCGGCGTGACCAGCAGGCTTCTCACCCCTTCGGAGGCAATCGGCAGGGTCCGCGAGGTGATGGCGAGTCCGATCACCGGGCCCATCATCAAGGTCATCGGGATAGCCGGCCCCGGTGACCCGCTCTACAACGACGAGACCTTCGAAACGTTCAAGCTGGTGGACGCCGAGTATCCCCAACTCATCAAGTGCCTGAGCACCAACGGACTGCTGTTGCCTGACAAGATGCCGCTACTGAAGGAAATCGGCCTCCACAGCCTGACGGTGACGCTCAATGCCCTCGATCCGCGCGTGGGGGGGAAGATCTACTCCCACGTCTACTATGAGGGTGTCAAGTATTCGGGAGAAGAGGGCGCGGCACTGTTGCTCATGAACCAGCTGGAAGGAATCCGGCAGGCAGCCGATCTCGGCATGACCATCAAGATCAACACGGTCGTCATCCCGGGCGTGAACGACCAGGAGATTCCGGCGATTTCGAAAATGGTGAAGGGACTCGGGGCGTTCGTGATGAACATCATGCCGCTGATCCCGCAGGCGGACTTCGCTCACGTTTCGCCGCCGTCCCCGGAGAGGCTGGAGGAGCTGCGGCAGGCCAATGAGAAGATCATCGGGCAGTTCAAACACTGCAGGCAGTGCAGGGCGGATGCCGTAGGCCTGATAGGGCAGGATCAGGCGGTGGCGGCACCTGAGGCCCATGCGGCTGCCGAGCCGGGCCAGGAACTGCTATTCGCACATACGGCCTAGTTATGGCCGATCCCTTTCTGGACAATGACATCGCCCCCTTTCTTGCCATGGCTGTCGACGAGGGGTGGATCTGCGAGAGCTGGGAACTCGACTTCCTGCTGCGAAACTTCCCGCAAGGTTGCTTCGTCTACCGGGAAAGGGGGAAAGCTCTCGGCTACATCACCTCGATCAGCTACGGCAAGAGCGGCTGGATCGGAAACCTGCTGGTGCACCCCGATGCCCGCAGGCGAGGCATCGGAAGATCGCTGATGGAGTCCTCCTGTTGCGCCCTCCTTAAAAATGGGGTGGAAACCGTCTGGCTCACGGCCTCCGAAAAAGGCGTCGACCTCTACCGAAGGCTGGGCTTCGTCCCCGTCGACCACGTCTATCGATGGACTGGCAAGGGAAGGGCGGGCAACGGCCCGAGGCCGACTCTCGATTTCCAACTGGTGCGTGAGGTTGATCGGCAAGGCTGGGGCGAAAGACGGGACAGCCTGTTGCAGCTCACCTGCTGTTCCCGCGGGAAGGTCTACACCAGCTCGGGCGGCTTTATCTGCTGCCAACGCTGGGACGACGGTATCCAGATCGGCCCATGGGGCTCCCTGATCCCCCAACAGGCAGGGGGGCTTCTGGCCCAGGCGCTGGCCGGGACCCGGGGGCGGGTCTTCCTCGATGTGCCCGCTGGCAATCGTACTGCGACCGCTCTGCTGAAGGAAAACGGCTTCACCGTAAAGGGAAGCAACGTTCTCATGTACCTGGGTGCGGAACCCCTCTATCAGCCGGAAAATGTCTTTGCTCTCGCCAGTATGGGGAGCATGGGTTAAGCAGTACTTGAAGGTGGCAAGACTGTAACAACGAGGAGTGATCAGATGGAACAAAGGAGGGCAGCATGATCGTTGTCGCCTGTATCAAGCAGGTGCCGGATACCACACAGGTCCAGATCGACCCGGTGACCAACACGCTGGTCCGGGAAGGGATTCCCTTCATCATCAACCCCTACGATACCCACGCGCTGGAGGAAGCCCTGCGCCTGAAGGACGGCCACGGCTTCAAGGCCGTCGCCCTCTCGATGGGCCCGCCAAACGCCGAGGCCGCGCTGAGGAAGGCGTTGGCACTTGGTGTGGACCGCAGCGTCCTCCTCTCCGACCGGGTCTTCGGCGGTGCCGACACCTTGTCTACCAGCAATGTCATCTCGGCGGCGATCAGGAAACTGGCGGAAGACGAGGAGGTCGGGATCGTACTCTGCGGCAAGCAGACCATCGATGGCGACACCGCCCAGGTCGGACCGGGGATCGCGGTGAGGCTGGGATTCTCGCAGCTCACCCTGGTGGATCGTATCGAGAAGATCGATCTTAAGGCCAGGACCATAGTGGTCCGCCGCAAGCTCGAGGGGCGCTACGAGATCGTCGAGGCTCGTCTGCCGGCCATGATCACCGTGGTCAGGGAACTCAATCGCCCTCGTTACCCTACGGTCCCCATGCGTTTGGCGTCCGCGCACGCGGAGGTCGAGCGCTGGAGCAACGAGGAGCTGAAGCTGGACGTGAACAGCGTCGGGCTGAAGGGGTCACCCACGTGGGTGAGCCGGATCTTTTCTCCCGAGAGGGCCGAGGGAGAGATTGTCGGGGACGGTATGGCCGATCCCGTTGCCGCGGCAAGTCTGCTGGTCGATCGTCTCATCGAGGGAGACATGCTGGCTGTTTAATTGACAGAGGGGAGCCATGAAAGAACCACAGAAACTGAAGAAACCTCGTGGCAAGGCGAGGGTCATCACCGGGAAATGCGTAGCCTGCGGCGCCCGCTGCCAGAGCGCGTGCCCGATCGACGGCGTGGAGATGAGCGAAACGGGCGAGCCTCTCATTGCCGAAGAGAAGTGCATCGGCTGCCTGAAGTGTGTCAAGGCCTGTCCCGCCGGCGCGCTGGAGATGTTCTATACCCCGGAAGAGCTGGAGATACTGGCAGCGCTCTCCCGGCAGGGAGCCGAGGACCTCGACGAGGAGGAGCTGGAGCGCCGCCGCAAGGTCGCTGCCTTTCGCGGAGTATGGGTATTCATCGAACAGAATTCCGGAGAAGCGGCCCGGGTATCCTGGGAATTGACCGGGGTGGGGCGGGAACTGGCGGATTCTCTCGGAGTCGAGCTTTACGCCGTCATCATCGGCGAGAATATCTCCCACCTGGCCGACGAGGCCTTCAGCTTCGGCGCGGACAGCGCCTATCTCATCGACGACGCCGTATTCCGCCAGTACCGCACCGAGCCCTATCTGGAAGCCATGTGTTACCTGATCGACAAGTACAAGCCGGAGGTTGTCCTCATGGGGGCGACCGGCATGGGGCGGGACCTGGCGGGAGCGGTTGCCACCAGGGTCAAGACCGGCCTCACTGCCGACTGCACCGGCCTGGGAGTCGACGATAAAAGGAACCTGATGCAGACCCGGCCGGCGTTCGGCGGCAACATCATGGCCACCATCATGTGCGATCGTTTCCGGCCCCAGATGGCGACCGTCCGTCCGCACGTCATGCCCATGCCCGAGCGCCGGGGCGGTGCCGGCGGAAAGGTGATCAAGGAAACCTTCACCATTTCCGAATCGACCATCTTCACCAGGGTCCTTGAGGTGATCACCGACAAGGGAGGCAAAGACCGTGTCGATGTCGCGGGAGCCGAGTTCATAGTCTCCGGCGGACGAGGGCTGATGGCGAAGGAGAATTTCGGCATGCTCGAGGAGCTGGCCGATCTCTTGGGTGGCGTCGTGGGCGGGTCGCGCAGCGCGGTCGATGCGGGGTGGTTGCCGCAGGACCGGCAGGTTGGCCAGACGGGTAAGACGGTACGGCCGAAGATCTACATTGCCTGCGGCATATCCGGCGCCATACAGCACCTGGTCGGGATGCAGGATTCCGACGTGGTGATCGCCATCAACAGGGATGCAGAGGCGCCCATCTTCGAAGTCGCCACCTACGGCATTGTCGGGGACCTCTTCCAGGTCGTTCCCGCACTGACGTCGAAGATCCGGGAGCTCAAGGAAGCTCGCTGAGTTAAGCTCCGTTCCCCAGCGGTGTCCGGTTAGGTTTTCGCTTTACCTCTTTCCCTTCCCAATCTTCCTTCGAAACTGCTCCCTCTCCCCATGGGAGAGGGCTGGAGTGAGGGCAAGTGCCACGGAGATACGGGCTTCCCTCACCCTGACCCTCTCCCGGAGGGCGAGGGGGAGTTTGAAATGTGGAGAAGTGGGCAGGTGCAAGTAGCTAACCGGACAACGCTGTCCGTTCCCCCCCTTGCGAAGGGGGGACAGGGGGGATTTGGTTTTCTGATGATCGGTGATCGGTACGTACGTCCAGCTTCCCCCAACCCCTGCCCCCCTCCCTCAAGGGGAGGGGGGAAACTCTAGTCTCGGGAGTTACCTATGCAACAACCTATATTTACAGCAGTCCTGCTCCTCTCTCTCGGAGCCTTCGCCTTCAGCTGCTACCGCCGGCTCAATCTGGTTACGGTCGGAACAGGTGAATACCGCCTCGATCAGCCCATGGCCCGCCTGCGGGAGACGCTGGTCTATGCCTTCGGCCAAAAGCGCGTCCTGAAGAAGCCCTTCGGCATAAATCACGGCGTCATATTCTGGGCCTTCCTGGTGCTGACCCTCGCTAATGGCGAGTTCCTGATCTCCGGCATCTTCCCCGGCGTCTCGTTCGCACGCCTCCCCGAGGTGATTCATGGGACGCTCTCCTTGCTCTTCGAAATCTGCTCCCTCGCGGCCCTCGTCGCGGTCTGTGTCGCCGCGGTCCGCAGGGTGCTCAATCCTCCCTACGAGGGAGCTCGCACCTTCGAAGCATTCTTTATCCTGTCGATGATCGCGGTGCTGATGGTCGCCTATTTCGGGATGCACGCGGCCGAGATCGCCTTGGGTAAGGCCCCTGCCGGCGCAACCACTCCGGTATCGTCGCTTGCCGCGCTACTTCTTGCCTCGTCTCCTCTGTCGGGTGAGCTTTCGGCGCTACCCGGGGTCTTCTGGTGGATTCACGCAGTCGTCCTGCTGGTCTTCATGAACTTCCTGCCCTACAGCAAGCACATGCATATCCTGACGGCCATTCCCAACGTCTTCCTGCGCAGGCTTGACCGGGTTAACACCCAGCCGCGGGAGGAATTTGTCGAAGGAAAGAGCTTCGGCGCCGCCAGCGTCGATCGCCTGAGCTGGAAGGACCTCCTTGATTCCTTCTCCTGCACTGAATGTGGCAGATGCCAGAACGTCTGTCCCGCCGCCGGCACAGGAAAGGCCTTGAACCCGAGAGTGGTGATTCACTCCATCAAGGAAAGTCTCTTGCACTCCGGTGCGGTCGCCGGCGAGGCTGGCGGGAAGGGCGCCCCGGCAGCCGCTTCATTGATCAAATCGGGAGGGGAGGCTGGCTGCAGCGAGGGCTCTCTCTGGAGCTGTACCTCCTGCGGGGCCTGCATGGAGGCATGTCCTGTCTTCATCGAGCATCTCCCCAAGATAGTCAAGATGCGTCGCCACCTGGTTCAGATGGAGGCAAGGTTCCCCGAGGAGTTGCTGAACCTGTTCGAGAACATGGAGCAGAGATCGAACCCCTGGGGCATGGCGCCCGCGGAGCGGAGCAAATGGTCCTCCCAGCTCGACCTGGCCCCCTTCGAGGCCGGAAAGACGCATTACCTCCTCTTTGTCGGCTGCTCGGGTGCCTTCGATGCCAGGAACAAGCAGGTGACCGTCGCCCTGACCAGGGTGCTGGACGCCGCAGGGGTTTCCTACGGGATCCTCGGCAAGGACGAGAAGTGCTGCGGAGAGAGCGTAAGGCGCCTGGGCAACGAGTATCTCTTCGACCTGATGGCCAGGGAGAGCGTGAAACAGTTCCAGTCGAAGGGGGTAACAAAGGTCATCACCCAGTGCCCCCACTGCTACAACACCATCAAAAACGATTTCCGCCAATATGGTCTTGAGGTCGAGGTGGTTCACCACACGGAGCTGATCAGGAGACTGCTGGACGAGGGAAGGTTGCCGGTGGGGCCGCATTTGAGCGAAGTCGGCAGCGTCGTCTTTCACGACTCGTGCTACCTCGGTCGCCATAATGGCGTCTACGAGGCGCCGCGTGAGGTCATCCGCGAGGTGACCGGGGTACCGGTGACGGAACTCGACAGGGCAAGGGGAAACGCTTTCTGCTGCGGTGCGGGTGGAGGGAGGATGTGGCTCGAGGAGCACGAAGGAAGCCCGATCAACCGCAACCGGGTGAAGGAAGCCTTGGAACTGAAGCCCAAGACCATCTGCGTCAGCTGCCCGTTCTGCATGACCATGTTCGAAGACGGCCTGAAGGAGTTCGAAGGAAACGGAGCCCAGGTCAAGGATATCGCCGAAGTAGTAGCCTCGGCCTTGCAGTAACCCCCCAGATGTACCAGGCACCCTTTGCAGAGGACCCACTCCCTCCGGCAAAGGATCGCCCTCCCCCCATTGCAGGGGGAGGGCGATTATTCTGCCAGCCGGATCCGCCCTGTGATCGATCCCTTACTTCAACTGTTCCTTCAACGTTTCTCTCATAAACTCCGCCACGTCACGCTTTAGCTGGCCGAGGGCCTCATTCTCCAGGTACATCATGTGTCCGGAGCGATAGCGGCGGATGGCGATGTTTTTCCTCAGGGAAGAGGGGAGCCCCAGGTGCGCCATTGTGTAGTCGGTGGCGAAGTGCGGGGTGGCCAGATCGAAGACGCCGGAGGCGACCAGGACCTTCATGTAGGGGTTCTTGGCCAGCGTGTTGCGGAAGTTGTCGCTGGTGTCGGCGTAGCTGTTCTTGGCGTCCCAGTCCCAGTGCCCGATACCTCCCCCGAGGGTGAAATATTCCAGGTCGCTCTGAAAGCCGAGTTCCTCGCGGACATAGGTGTTGAAGGCGGAGGTGAAGGGTGGGCGAATGGTGGTGACGGTCGGGTCGAAGAGGTAGGCTGCGGCCGGGTCGACGTTGGCGGCACTGAAGCGGCTGTCCATGAAACCGACGATCTGGCCGCGGTCGCGGAGGAGTTCGCGCTCGAAGGTCCTGCTGTCGACGCGCAGATTGCGGTTGTCGATGAACGAGGTGCTGAGCCCGGTGAAGCGGGAGAGTTTTTCCACCACCGTCCGGCGCTCTTCAGGCGACAGCCGGTCCCCCTTGTTGAGGGCCGTCTGGTACTCGCCCCCCGCCCATTCCTCGGCAGCCCGCAGGGTCTTGTCCAGGTCGGCCTGCAGGTCGGGCGCCAGCTTCTTGTGATACCAGGCGGTGGCGGTGTAGCTCGGCAGGAAGAGCTGGTAGGGGAGGTCATTGCCGTTGTCGAAGGTGGTGGTCTGCAGGTTCAGGATGGAGGAGACCAGGACCATCCCGTTCAAGGCCACCCCGTGCTCGACCAGGTACTCGGAGAGGCCGGCCGACCTGAAGGTTCCGTAGCTTTCACCGACCAGGAAGATCGGTGAGCTCCAGCGCTCGTTGCGGGTCAGGTAGAGCCTGATGAAGCGTCCCAGGGATTCGATATCCCCGCGGACGGTGGAGAAGTTCTTGGTGAGGTCGGGTTTTGCGGCCCTGCTGAAACCGGTGCCGACGGGGTCGACGAAGACGAGATCGGCCTGATCGAGCCAGCTGTAGGCGTTATCCACCAGCTTGAACGGAGGGGGGGGCATGCTGCCGTCCGGAAGCATCTGCACCCGCTTGGGTCCGATGGCTCCCAGGTGCAGCCAAACGGAAGCGGCGCCCGGTCCGCCGTTGAACATGAACAGCAGGGGGCGCCGCTTCTTGTCATTGGAATCGGAGGTGTAGGAGATGTAGAAGATATTGGCTTCGGTATCGCCGGTATCATTCACCAGCGGCAAAACTCCCGCCGTTGCGGTATAGGCGATCTCCTTTCCGCCGGTCTTTATCCGATGTCTGGTCACAGCCGTCCTGGCCGCGGGCTTTGGCTTCTCGTGATCTCCTTCGTCGCCTTTGTCGGCCGTGACCTCTTTGCCACTAGCGGCGTGACTCTGCGCGGCAGGAACCGGTAGCGCGTACAGCATTACGGCTGTCATCGCAGCCGTAACTAAAAGATATCTCGACAACAGGCACCTCCATCATATTGGCATCACACGGGAATACAGTAACTCAGAGGCGCAATCCTAACTCCTGACACGGTTGATGTCCAGTCCTCTATTGCTTAACGGTCATCTCCTCCACACTATCGCTTTCAATAGGCCACGAAGGGACCGGTGCCAAGAGCCGGCGTCAGCCGGGCATCGTAACCGAAAAAGACATTGCGCCCCATGAAGAACGGCAGGCCCCAATCGAAGCCGAAGGTGGAAGTGCCGGCGATATCGCTGAAAACCTTGTTCCCGGTGCTCACCAGGAAGAGGAAGTTGGAGACGTTGAAGTTGACATCGGCGCTGGGGGATCCGGTGGCTCCGACGTTGGTGGCAAGGAGGGCCCTGGTGACAGGCGGACAATACCATGCGGCATCGGGGGAGGAACAGGTCGGCAGTACCGATGGGGCTTGGTCCGGGATGAAGTACGCGTTTGATCCGGTATCGAGGAAGCTCGTATTGTTCACCGTGAAATAGACGGTTTTGAAGTCGCCGTTAGCGTCGGTGGGGAAGACGTTGACCGAGCCGGGGGTGTTGTTGCTTTGGGTCCCGATGCCGAGGATCATGCTGCCGGTGATGGACGACACGCCACCGGTCGGCACTGACGGCAGCTTTATCTGGATCCCGTTGTTGTCCTGCGACAGGCTGGCCACGGGGTTTTGAACCTGGTTGACGAGCGGAACGGTCGTTTCCGTACAGGTGGAACCACTGCAACTGTAATACATTCCGACGTTCGGATCGGTAGTACACAGCGGCCCGCAGTCTTGGGTAAAGACCCCGACGCCGAGAATGCCGTTGAATCCTGCGGCAACGGGATTGGCATCGGCATTTGAGCAGCCGGCAGGCCGCGTTCCGAAGGTTGAGTCAATCACCTGGATCGGAATCTGGACCGCGGGTTCGCCGCCGAGTCGCACGCTGGCCATCTGGATGGGACCCCACAGTGATGACAGGTCCGCGAAGCGGACACAGCCGGCGAGGGAGCCCGAGCCGCTGGCTACCTGGGTAAGGGTGAGGGCCGGTATCGCGCTCTTGAAGATGCGCAGCCCGAAGCTGCCGGTGTCGAGCAGGATGTCATTGACCGTCTGGCAGGTGGAAGTGCCGGGGTTGCAGACGGTCACGCTGACGCACGCCTTGTTGATGTAACCGGAGGAAGTCGCATCGGAGCAAAGCGAGCCGTTAACCGTTATGGTCATTATGTTGGCATCGGCGGATGGGCCGCTGCCGGTCACCGTGAGGGTTGTCGATCCTGTTACCGTTCCGACGGTGGCGTTGACGGTCGTGGTCCCCGCAGCCACCGCCGTCGCGGTCCCTTTGGATCCGGCTGCGTCGCTCACGGTGGCCACTGCGGGACTGGAGGAAACCCAGCTCGCCGAAGTGGTGAGATCGGCCGCGCTGCCGTTCGAGTAGGTACCCGTTGCCGTGTAATGGAAGACGGTCCCGCTCACGAAGGTGGAGTTGGCCGGGGTGATGCTGATCGAGACCAGGGTCGGTGGAGGGGCAGAACCTCCGCCGCCACTGCAACCGACTGCGAACAACGAAGCGAGGATGACGAGGATACCCGAAATGAGCTTAACGGATTTCATTGGTGGTCACCCCCGTAGGAACAAGTTCCGGAACATAGGCCCGGCCTTGCATGTTACGCATGTGTCCCCAGGTTTCGACGATGACGCGATTGCCCTGTACGTGAGACCTTTTCTGCCCGCGCCTGCGTTTGCTCTGATCGAGGGCCGTACGGTAGTCGTCGCCGTAGCTTCCCAGAAGCGGAGTCAGGTCAGGCTGTGCGACTCCGTTCCAGGCGACCGCAAAAACGACACCGGCCGGGGTGAGGTATTCCCGGACCGTCGTGGCGCTGGAGGTCGACTCCTGGACTGTGTAGTTGGCGTAGGTTGTGGTGGTGCGCAGGACTGTCCGCAAGGCTTTGCGGTCCCTTGCCACGGAATCCGGCCCCTCGCCAAGTGTGGCAAAGGCCTCTCCGGAGGTGAAAAGAGTCGTTGCGAGGAATAAAAGGGAGAGGAAGATCGAGGTTGGAATTCTCATGGCAGCCTCCTTTTTCCAGTCGGCTCGAATTTGACAATTCTATCACGCATCAAAAAGTTACCAACTTGCCTCTGAATGGTGAATGGTGAATGGTGAAGGGTGAAAGGTGAAAGGTGAAAGGTGAAAGGTGAAAGGTGAAAGGTGAAAGGTGAAAGGTGAAAGGTGAAAGGTGAAAGGTGAATGCGGAGAGGTACAGCATGCAGCGGGTACGGAGAGTGCGAAGAGTGCGAGGGGGGGATGGTCTGAAAGCGCAACGGGCGTAGGAGCGGCGTCCCCGCCGCGAACCGAGGTCATTCGCGGCGGGGACGCCAAAGGGAGGTTCGTGGGGAATGGCGGGCAGAAGCTGCCCACCCGAGGGACTACTTTCCTGCCTGTTTCTCGTTAACCACGGCAGTGATCTCCTCGGTGAGATCCTTGGGCTCAAGGGCATCCGAGGCGAAGAGGAGGGCCTTTTCCTCGACAATCGCCGAATAGCCATGGGATTTCGCGTAGCTCGACGTAGCTTTCTTGATCTTCTTGTAAAGGTCGCTGGTAAGCTTCTCCTCCATCTTCTGCATCTCTTCCTGGCTTGACCTTACCAGCTTCTGGTATTCCTCGACCTTCTTCTGGAACTCCTTGGCTTTTGCGGCGCGCTCCTTGCCGGAGAGGGTATCAAGTTTGGCTTCTATCGAGGCTTTTTCCTTCTCGAGTTGTTTCGCCTTGGCCTCGATCTTGGCCTTCAGTTTCGCCGATTTGGACTTTATCGCCGCAGTAGCGGTTTTGCCGCCGGTAGATTCCAGGCCTATCTTGGTCATGTCGACGTATCCGATCTTGCACGGTTCCTTGGCTGCTGCCTGCTCCGGGGCCGCAGCAGGAGTCATGGTCTTGGACGTCGCCGGGGCCGTCGTCGTAGCCGCTGGTGCGGGTGTCGGGGAGACAGGCGCAGGTGCCACGGTGGTGGCAGGGGCCGGGGACGGTCCCGAGGTCGCGGAAGGCTTCGGTTCGTGGGTCTCCGGTGCGGTAGTTGCCGCGAGTGCCTGGCTGGAAA
>NZ_JBXKJL010000118.1:0-8836 GCF_056994735.1 Geomonas sp. | reverse complement strand
AGCCCCTAGCCCCTAGTCCCTGCATTTAGAGGTTCTTATGATCGGACAAAAATTCTTTCTGGGGCGCCAGCCGATACTCGACCGGTCACAACAGATCATGGGCTTCGAGCTCCTCTTCCGCTCAGCCGAGAGCCTGATGACGGCCAACATCCTCGATGTCCATGTCGCCAGCGCCAGCGTCATCCTCAACGCCCTCTCCGAGTTCGGCTTCCAGGACGTCCTGGGCCGGCATAAGGGATTTTTCAACGTCACCTTCAACATGCTGATGAGCGACGCCATCGAACTCCTGCCCAAGGACCGGGTGGTGATCGAGCTCCTGGAATCGATCATCGCGGACGAAGCCGTGGTGGAGCGCTGTCGCCACCTCAAGTCACTCGGCTTCACCCTGGCGCTGGACGACCACGTCTACGCTCCCTCCTTTCACCCCGTCTACCAGTTCATCGACGTGGTGAAACTGGACGTGCTGGAGACCCCTGCCGACGAGCTGGGCCCGACGGTGGAAAAGCTCAAGGCCTGGCCCCTGACGCTTCTGGCCGAGAAGGTGGAGACTTCGGAACAGTACCGGACTTGCTCGGCGCTCGGCTTCGATCTCTTCCAGGGCTACTACTTCGCCCGGCCGGTGGTCCTCAAGCAGAACAGGGTCGATGTCGGCAAGCTGAGCATGCTGCAGCTCATGGAGCAGGTGATGGCCGAAACGGAGCTCTCCGAGATCGAGGAGACCTTCAAGCAGAACCCGGCGCTAACCTACAACCTGCTCAGGCTGGTCAACTCCGTCGCCATCGGCCTCAGGGTGAGGATCAAGACCCTGCGCCATGCACTGATGGTGCTGGGGCTCGAACAGCTGAAACGGTGGATCACCCTCGCCCTTTATGCCAGCGACGACTCCTCCGGCGTCCACACCCCCTTGCTGGAGATGGCCGCCAACCGCGGCAAGATGATGGAACTGCTGGTGCAGTCCCTGCCTCACGTTGGCCGCGAGCATTCCGACCGCGCCTTCATGACCGGGGTCCTTTCCCTCATCGACGTCCTCTTCGAGGTCTCCATGCCCGAGCTGGTGGAAAAGCTCAACCTGGTGGAGGACGTACGCGGCGCGCTCCTTGATCGCAGCGGGGAGCTGGGAGCCCTCCTCATTCTCGTGGAAAAGGTGGAAGATACCGACTTCTACGGGATCAACGACCAGCTGGAATCCTGCTCGCTGACCCTCGACCAACTCCTTGCGGCCCAGCTGGAAACCATCGCCTGGTCCGACCGCCTCAGCGCATCCCTCTGATTTCACTCCTTGACACGGCGCTTTCTTTTGATGTAACGTGTTACGTCCCGCCAATGAGGGACGGAGCCGCGACTTTTTAAGCTCGCGCTCCAACCGGCTCCGCAGTGAAAGCCAGCCAACCAGAACCCCTAAACCACAACCACAGGGACCAGAACGGGGCTTTTTCCCGTTGGACCATCCCGACCGAGAAGCCAATGAAGATAACCGCGGTTATTCCCGCCAGGTATGCATCTACGCGTTTTGAAGGCAAGGCTCTGGCGGAGATCATGGGCAAGCCCATGGTGCAGCACGTCTACGAGCGTGCCTCCAGGGCCTCGCTGGTTTCCGAGGTCATAGTGGCCACCGACGACGAGAGGATCGCCAAGCGGGTGCTGGCCTTCGGCGGAAGGGTGGAGATGACCTCCCCCTCGCACGAGACCGGGACCGACCGGCTCGCCGAGGTGGCGCAGCGGATCGACGCCGACATCGTGGTGAACGTGCAGGGTGACGAGCCCCTGATCGATCCCGCCATGATCGACCAGGCCATCACCCCGATGCTGGAGGATCCTGCTCTCCCCATCTCCACCCTGAAGTCCAGGATCAAGACCCTGCACGACTTCCTGTCACCGAACGTGGTCAAGGTGGTGGCGGATCACTGCGGCAACGTGCTGTACTTCTCCCGCTCGCCGCTGCCGTTTTTCCGCGACAAGTGGAACGACCTGAAGGACGACGCCTTCGTCTCCGGAAAGCTCCTCTGCTACAAGCACGTGGGGCTCTACGTCTACCGGCGCGAATTCCTCCCGGTCTTCGCCGGCCTGGCCCCCACCTACCTCGAACTGTCCGAGAAGCTCGAGCAGTTGCGCGCCCTGGAAAACGGCTATCGCATCAGGGTGGTCGAGACCGAGTTCGACTCCATCGGGGTCGATACGCCTGCGGACCTGGAGAAGGTGCTGGCTAAATTAAAGGCCGATCAGGATTAGGCTTGCGATTGAATAATATTTGATGAGTCTGGCATCCAGGCTTTCTTTATCTTTTTACAACTGCATTGGATTCAGTTACAGTAGGGGCTTATAAACTAGAGACCGAGGTGCAGCTCTTTTCTGTTACTATCGGTCCACAAGATTAAGAAAGGGACAAAATAGGTAAGGTTGTTTTGAGTTTATCTTAATCTCAATCTCGATCTGAATCTGTAGTTCCCAGTTTCTCGGAGGTTTTTTTCAGTGAAGACAAAATTCATCTTTGTGACCGGCGGCGTTGTTTCTTCCATAGGCAAGGGACTCGCCGCCGCTTCTTTGGGCGCCCTCCTCGAGGCGAGGGGGCTTAGGGTCACCATCCAGAAGCTCGACCCGTACATCAACGTCGACCCCGGCACCATGTCCCCGTTCCAGCACGGCGAGGTCTTCGTCACCGACGACGGCGCCGAGACCGACCTCGACCTTGGGCACTACGAGCGTTATACCTCCAGCAAGCTGTCCAAAAAGAGCAACTTCACCACCGGCCAGGTCTACTTCTCGGTCATCGAGAAGGAGAGGCGCGGCGACTACCTGGGCGGCACCGTGCAGGTCATCCCGCACATCACCGACCAGATCAAGTTCAACATCCTGGAGAATGCCAAGGGATCCGATATCGCCATCGTCGAGATCGGCGGCACGGTCGGCGACATCGAGTCGCTTCCCTTCCTGGAGGCCATCCGCCAGCTGAAGAGCGACCGCGGCCCCGGCAACGTCCTCTACCTGCACGTCACCTTGGTTCCCTACATCAAGACCGCCGGCGAGCTGAAGACCAAGCCGACCCAGCACTCGGTCAAGGAGCTGCGCGAGATCGGTATCCAGCCGGACATCCTTCTTTGCCGCTGCGAGCAGGAGCTTCCCCAGGAGATGAAGGCCAAGATCGCGCTCTTTTGCAACGTCGAGGAGAAGGCGGTCATCACCTCCAGGGACGCCGAGCACATCTATGCCGTGCCGCTGGCGCTGAACCTCGAGGGGCTGGACGAGCAGGTGGTCGAGAAGCTGAACATCTGGACGAAGGCTCCAGACCTGACCCACTGGCAGAAGGTGGTATCGAAACTGACCAACCCGAGCAGCGGCGAAGTCAGCATCGCCGTGGTCGGGAAGTACGTCGACCTCAAGGAGTCGTACAAGTCGCTTTCCGAGGCGCTGACCCACGGCGGCATCGCCAACGACTGCCGGGTCAACATTGTCTACCTCGACTCCGAGAAACTCGAGGAGGAAGGAGCCGAGAAGTTCCTCCAGGGCGTTGACGGCATCCTCGTTCCGGGCGGCTTCGGCGAGCGCGGGACCGAAGGGAAGATCCAGGCCATCCGCTACGCCCGCGAGAAGAAGGTGCCGTTCTTCGGCATCTGCCTCGGCATGCAGATGGCGGCGGTTGAGTTCGCCCGTAACGTCTGCAACCTGCCGGAGGCATTCTCCAGCGAGTTCAAGCCCGAGTGCGCGAGCCCGGTGATCCACCTGATGGAAGAGCAGAAGGGCGTGGAGCGGAAAGGCGGCACCATGAGGCTGGGGGCGTATCCGTGCTCCCTGACCAAGGGGACCTTCGCCCAGAAGGCGTACGGCGCGACCGAGATCTCCGAACGTCATCGCCATCGCTACGAGTTCAACAACACCTTCCGCAACGAAATTGTCGAGAAGGGTATGGTGATCTCCGGCCTCTACAAGGAAGGCGACCTGGTCGAGATCATCGAGCTCAACGACCACCCGTGGTTCCTTGGCTGCCAGTTCCATCCGGAGTTCAAGTCCAAGCCCCTCAACCCGCACCCGCTCTTCAAGGCCTTCATCACGGCGGCGAAGGGGAATAGATAAAGGCAGGGGCTAGGGACTAGGGACTAGGGACTAAAGGCCGTGAATGGTGAATGGTGAATGGTGAATGGTGAATGGTGAATGGTGAATGGTGAATGGTGAAGCCTCGCGTCCCCCCCTTGTCAAAGGGGGGACAGGGGGGATTTGCCTTTCGGAAGGATTACCCATGGCATCCTCTCCGTGACCACCGGCCCTTACCCCCGCCTTCGCGCTGAAGCGCCCTTCGGCGCGCAAGCCTGCCCTCTCCCGTAGGCGAGGGGTGATGTTTTTGAGACATAAACTGTAATTTCAGGAGTAGAAATGGCGAGGGAAATATCCGTAGGCGGAGTCAAAATCGGTGGGGGCAAGCCCTTGGTGCTTGTCGCAGGTCCCTGCGTCATTGAGAACGAGAGCGCGACCATGCGCTGCGCCGAGCGCTTGATGACCATCTGCAACGGCGTGGGCATTCCCCTCATCTTCAAGGCCTCCTACGATAAAGCCAACCGTACCTCGGTCACCGCGTTCCGCGGCCCGGGGATGAAGGAAGGGCTCCGCATCCTCGGTAAGGTGAAAGAGGCCTTGGGAGTTCCCGTCCTCTCGGACATCCACTCCATCGAGCAGGTCGCGCCGGCGGCCGACGTGCTCGACGTGCTCCAGATACCCGCCTTCCTGTGCCGGCAGACCGATCTCCTGGTCGCCGCGGCCAAGACGGGCAAGGTGATCAACGTCAAGAAGGGACAGTTCCTGGCGCCCTGGGATATGAAGAACGTGGTGGGGAAGATCCTCTCCGCTGACAACGAGAACATCATCCTCACCGAGCGCGGGGCGAGCTTCGGCTATAACAACCTGGTTGTCGACATGCGCAGCTTCCCGATCATGCGCGGCACCGGTTGCCCGGTCATCTTCGATGCCACCCACAGTGTCCAGCTCCCGGGAGGGGAGGGGACCTCGTCGGGCGGGCAGCGCGAGTACGTGGAATATCTGTCACGGGCCGCGGTCGCTTCCGGGGTCGACGGTGTCTTCATGGAAGTGCATGAGGAGCCGGAGCAGGCGCTTTGCGACGGGCCGAATTCTGTGCGGCTGGACGATCTGCCGGCGCTGCTCAAGAAACTCAAGGCTATCGACGCAATCGTAAAATAAGAAACAAAGGCAAAGGCTATTTAAACAGGGATGTGCAGGATGGATGGGATAAAACTTTAAACCTCAAAAGCTGAGGGGAGAGGCAAATCCCCCCTGTCCCCCCTTTGACAAGGGGGGGACGTAATGGCAATGGTTCTGCAGCAATTGTTAAATGACAAAGGCAAAGGCTATTTTACAGGGATGTGCAGGATGGACGTGAGTGCAGCGTCTTGCAGGAAAGAGGCTATATCAGGAATTCATTCTTTTGGTTTTGTTCTTTCTCCCTGGCTTTGGTTTTGATGTTTCTCAACCTGTTTATGCAGTTCATGCAGTGCATTCAAGTTAATGCTTCAGGATTTTCCCCGTTGTTTTAGGTGTGATTGTTTTTTATCCTGTTAATCCTGTCTATCCCTGTTAAATGGCTCTAGAAGTTTGATTTAGTTCTGATCGTTTCTCATCTTTTCCGTACCTGCTAAAGGTCTTTAGGTGTTCTGGAGTTGTCTTGATATTAGCTGAAGCGAAAAGGGTAATTCGGGTCGAGGCTGAGGCGCTGTTGAACCTCGAGGCCTCGATTAATGGAGCTTTCGAACGTGCGGTCGAGATGATCCTCAACACCCCCGGTCGCGTCGTCGTCACCGGGATGGGGAAGTCAGGCCTGATCGGACAGAAGATCGCCTCGACCATGGCATCTACGGGGACCCCCGCATTCTTCCTGCACCCGGCTGAAGGGATCCACGGCGACCTCGGCATGATCATGCGCGGCGACGTCGTCATCGCCATCTCCAACAGCGGCGAGACCGATGAAGTCGTGCGGATCCTCCCCATCATCAAGAGACTCGGCGCCTCCCTGATCGCCATGGCCGGGAACCCCACCTCGACCCTGGCCAAGAGCGGTGACGTCTTCCTCGACATCTCGGTGAAGGAAGAGGCCTGCCCGCTGGGCCTTGCCCCGACCGCCTCGACCACTGTGACCCTGGCCATGGGTGACGCCATCGCCGTGGCCCTGCTGGTCAGCCGCGGCTTCAAGGCCGAAGACTTCGCCATGTTCCATCCCGGCGGCGCCCTTGGCCGGAGGCTCCTGCTGAGAGTGGAAGACATCATGCACCGCGGCGAGACCCTGCCGCTGGTCTCGTCTGAAACCCTGATGCGCGAGGCCCTCTTCACCATCACCTCCAAGGGACTCGGGATCACCGGAGTCACCGAGGCGGACGGTTCACTCATCGGGGTTATCACCGACGGCGATCTGCGGCGGGCATTAGGGAAAGGGCTGGACATCATCAACCTTCCGGCCTCCGCCCTCATGAAGCCAAAGCCGAAGCGGATCAACAGTCATGAACTTGCCGCCCGGGCACTGCAGCAGATGGAGCAGTATTCCATCACCTCGCTCTTCGTCTTCGCCGACGATACGTCGCTGTCTCCTGTGGGTATCGTCCATCTGCACGATCTGTTGAAGGCCGGGATAGCGTAGGATCCGCGGTTTGTCGGTTGACCCCTGATTTTACCTCTGTGTCCCCTGAGGGCCCTCCGGGTCCTCTGTGGTAACGCTTAAAGGACTCTGAATGCAAGAGAGACTAAAAAAGATCAAGCTGCTGATACTCGATGTCGACGGCGTCATGACCGACGGTCGCATCATCTTCGACTCCAACGGCGTGGAGAGCAAGTTCTTCAACGTCAAGGACGGCCACGGCATCAAGATGCTGCAGCGCTCCGGCATCGAGATAGGCATCATCTCCGGCCGTGAATCCCAGGTGGTAGCGAACCGCGCAGTGGAACTCGGCATCGGCCAGGTCTACCAGAAATCCCTCGACAAGATGGTTCCGTACCGGCAGATGCTGGAAGCCACCGGGCTGACCGACGAAGAGGTCGCCTTCATGGGAGACGACGTCATCGACATCCCCCTGCTGCGCCGCGTAGGTTTCGCCGCCGCCCCCGCCGATGCCGTCAGCGAGGTCCTTCCCTTCGCCCACTTCGTCGCCAGGAACCGTGGCGGCTGGGGTGCAGTCCGGGAAGTCTGCGACCTGATCCTCAAGGCCCAGGACAACTGGGACACCATCACCTCCCGCTACTACGTCTAATCTTTAGTACTCACAGGGACCGTCCTATGGAGTTTGACGCGCTGATTGTTAAAACCCTGCAGGATGCGTTGCCTCGATGCCGAGCCATCTATCGTTTCGGGTCATGGGGCACGGAAGCCCAACGCCACGATAGCGACATTGATATCGCCATACTCCCCGCCGAAAAATTGGACAACGTGCGTCGCTGGGAACTGTCCCAGGATCTGGCCTCGAAGTTGGGCAGGGACGTGGACCTGGTCGACTTGCTGGCTGCATCGACTGTAATGAGGATGCAAGTTGTGGCCTATGGACAGCGGATCTACGCCTCAGACTTCAATGCGGCGGAGGAATTCGAGGACATGGTTTTTTCCAGCTACGCCAGGCTCAACGAGGAGCGCCGCGAGATCCTTACAGACGTTAAGCGGAGAGGGAGCATCTATGACAAGTGATGTACTCCTTAACAAGGTGGGGATGATCGAGCGCAGCGTGGCGCGGGTGGAGGAGGACTATGTCGGGCATGAGGATGAGCTCGAAACCAATTACACCCGTCAGGATTCCATCATCCTGAACCTTCAGAGAGCCTGTGAAGCCTCCATAGATGCGGCAATGCACCTCGTCCGGCTGAGGAAGTTGGGCGTCCCCCAGGAATCAAGAGGCGCGTTCGACTTCCTCTCGGATGCCGGCATTATTGACGCCGCACTTTGCAGCCGGCTAAAAGCCATGGTCGGATTTCGCAACGTCGCAGTCCACGACTACCGGAAGCTGAACCTCGAGGTGGTGAGAAAGATCATCGAAGACCACCTGATCGACTTCAGGGAATTCGGGGCCGCTCTTTTGCAGGACAGCTAGCAACTTCTTGTCCCCGCGAGCCTGGGGCTGCAGCGATTACCGAGTTCGAAGTTATTAAGAGGAGCGTCACCCATCGCCGGGGGCGCTCCTTTTGTGTTTCCCTTCCCGAAAACTTAGACATCTCTTCCCCCGCATCACCTGCCCCTGACCTGCCAGCTAATTAGAACCATAAATTTTTTTACTAAAAATTTGTTAATACGCATTTACATTGATTTTGCCTGGTGGTATATTTGCTTCCACGAAAATTAAAGCATGCCAATGACGGTTTTAATTTCCGAATGAAGCTCCTCGTGACTACTGCGTGCAGGGCCGCAGACCAACGTAGCAGGCGAGGAGAGGCCACTTCTTGTCGATCTCAAACTGTGATGAGTATTGCATTGGGGAAGCATGAGTGAAGTCGAAGTTGCAGATAATGCCGGATTCAACCCTCTCTCCATAGTGTTGGTGCTGGCGAAGCGCAAGATGCTTATCCTCTCCATTTGCAGCATCTCTGCGCTCCTTTCCTTGGGTTACAGCCTTACCTTGCCAAATATCTACCTGGCGACCACCAAGGTGCTCCCCCCCCAAAAGGAGAGCTCGGGTCTCTCCTCAGCCCTGGGGCAGATGGGGGGGCTTGCCGGGCTTGCCGGGGCGGCCAAGCAAGGGGCCGAGAGCGAGCTTTACATCAGTATCCTCAAAAGCCGCTCGGTTGGGGACGAGGTAATTCAGAGGCTTCAGCTAGGCAAGGTCTACGGGACCAAAACCCCAAACCAGACGTGGCGCAAGCTGGA
>NZ_JBXKJL010000117.1:0-1100 GCF_056994735.1 Geomonas sp. | reverse complement strand
ACGGGATCGAGATCTCTCCGGACCTGGTGAGCACGGTGACCGATTCGGTGATCGAAGAGGTCGGGGCCTGGCAAGGCCGGGGGCTGGAATCGACCTACGCCGTGGTCTTTTTCGATGCGATCCGGGTGAAGATCCGCAACGAAGGCCTGGTGAACAATCGCGCTGTCTACCTCGCCATCGGGATGCGCTGCTCGGGGCACAAGGAGATCCTCGGCATCTGGATCGAGCAGACCGAGGGCGCGAAATTCTGGCTGCGTGTGATGAACGAGATCCGAAACCGCGGGACGCAGGACATCCTGATCGCCGTGGTCGACGGCCTCAAAGGCTTCCCTGAGGCGATCACGACGGTGTTTCCGAAGACGGTCGTTCAAACCTGCATCGTGCACTTGATTCGCTTCTCGATGCACTTCGCTTCCTGGAAGGAGCGTCGGCTGGTGGCCGCGGCGCTCAAGCCGATCTACCAGGCCGAATCGGCCGAGATTGCCCGCGAGCGGCTCGAGGAATTTGATCGCGGCCCACTCGGCCGGAAGTATCCGGCGATCGCGCAGAGCTGGCGACGGAACTGGGAGCAGGTGATTCCCTTCTTCGCCTTCGCTCGCGAAGTCCGAAAGATTCTCTACACCACCAACGCCATCGAGAGCCTCAACGGCCAGGTACGAAAAGCCGTCCGCGTCCGCGGCCATTTCCCGAGCGAGGAAGCGGCCACCAAGCTCATCTGGCTGGTGCTGCGAAACGTCCAGGCGCGCTGGAAGAGCCCGCCGATCATGTGGCAGGCTGCCAAGGCACAGCTGGCCATCCAATTCGAGGAGCGATTCATCCTGGCGGATTGATCCGATGCACAGACGAGAGCCGAACACTGGGTGGGGGGTAAACGGCGCAAGCGCTGGCATGGAGCCAGGCGCCGCGGCTGGGAGGGGCGCCTCGGCTCTCAATTCCAATTCACTGACTCACACACGAAATTCCTGACACGCCCGGCATGGATCTTCACTCCCGGGGTCTCGCGCTACCGATTCGTCTATCCGTGCTTCGCCGAGACCACCCCAGGAGCCATCGAGGCATGCGAAGCAGCCTGGGAGTTTTACGGCGGCGTCTTCCGGGCC